>NZ_RCOE01000144.1:0-31837 GCF_004321495.1 Pseudomonas sp. Sample_10 | reverse complement strand
AGATTAAATTCCGAAACCCCAATTGCGAAAGCAGTTGGGGTTTTGTTTTGCCTGGGCGAAAAGTACCCGGGGAAATGCATGTCCGTTATAAGTTAAATAAAGTTACACGAAAGTGACTTAGCAGTTTTGGTATGGTGCAGCTCGTTTTTTACGGACTGTTTCCAAGCTTAGGGATCGGTATCTTTTTTCACAGAGTTGCTTGAGAAATGCCCGGCCCCATCCCGATCAAAGACCACGAAAAAGAATCCCGTCTGGTCAACAAAAGACTGATGGCTTGTGCTTTTTTCGTCGTCGCGATTACCTGTGCATTGGTGGTGCGTTTGTACGTGCTGCAGGTCGTCGAATTCGACTATCACTCCACGATTTCCGAGAACAATCGCGTCCATGTCCTGCCGATCACGCCTACCCGTGGCATGATCTATGACCGCAATGGCGTGGTGCTCGCGGACAATCGGCCCAGCTACAACCTGACCATCACCCGCGAACGCGCTACCGACGTCAATGAAGAGCTGGATGAGGTGGTCAACCTTCTGCATTTGCCCGCTGAAGACCGCACGCTGTTCGACAAGGCGATGAAACAAGCACGCCACCCGTTCGTGCCCGTAACGCTGTTCTATGAGTTGAGCGAGGAGCAGATCGCGGTGCTCGCGGTCAACGAGTTCCGCTTACCGGGCCTGGATGTCGAGCCGCAGTTCGTTCGACACTACCCACTTGGCGAGCACTTCGCTCATTCGGTTGGCTACGTAGGACGTATCAACGAGAAAGAATCCAAGGCGCTGGATACGGTTGAGTATCGCGGCACCCAATCCATTGGCAAGACCGGGATCGAAAAATTCTACGAGTCACAGCTGCACGGCCATGTCGGTTACGAGGAAGTCGAAACCAATGCCCAGGGTCGTGTCCTGCGCGTGCTCAAGCACACCGATCCGGTTCCCGGGGAAAACATTGTCCTGAGTCTCGACGTCAAGCTCCAGGAAGCCGCGGAACAAGCCTTGGGTGATCGCCGCGGCTCAGTCGTCGCACTGGATCCTTCGACCGGCGAAGTGTTGGCCATGGTCAGCAATCCAAGTTTCGATCCGAACCTGTTCGTCACCGGTATCAGTTCCAAGGAATACTCGACGCTGCGTGACTCGATCGACCGGCCGCTGTTCAACCGAGTGCTGCGCGGCCTCTACGCACCGGGCTCGACCATCAAGCCTGAAGTCGCGATCGCCGGACTCGACGCCGGCGTTGTCACGCCACAGACCCGAGTCTTTGATCCGGGTTACTACCAGCTCCCGGATTTCGATCACAAGTACCGCAACTGGAACCACAGCGGCGACGGTTGGGTGGATATGGACGCGGCGATCATGCGGTCCAACGACACCTACTTCTATGACCTAGCGCACAAGCTGGGCATCGATCGTTTGCACGACTACATGGCAATGTTTGGCCTGGGTGAGAAAGTTTCCCTGGATATGTACGAAGAATCGTCAGGGTTGATGCCATCCCAAGCCTGGAAGCGCGCCACGCGCCGTCAGCCTTGGTTCCCGGGGGAGACGGTCATCCTCGGTATCGGCCAGGGCTACATGCAGGTCACACCACTGCAGTTGGCCCAGGCGACGGCGCTGATCGCCAACAAAGGGGTGTGGAACCGACCGCATCTGGCGATGACCGTGGACGGTGTTGCACCGGTG
Source organism: Pseudomonas sp. Sample_10 (assembly GCF_004321495.1). Taxonomy (NCBI): domain Bacteria; kingdom Pseudomonadati; phylum Pseudomonadota; class Gammaproteobacteria; order Pseudomonadales; family Pseudomonadaceae; genus Pseudomonas; species Pseudomonas sp. Sample_10. The sequence goes on along the minus strand of NZ_RCOE01000144.1, from coordinate 30,161 downwards.
GACGAGCACCCGATGCCAAACATTCTGCTCAAGGACCCCCGTGACTGGGAGCAGGTAAACCACGGCATGCAAATGGTCATGCACGATGCGCGCGGAATTGCACGCGCCGCAGCGGCAGGCGCGCAGTATCGCATCGCCGGCAAAAGCGGCACCGCGCAAGTGGTGGCGATCAAGCAGGGCGAGCGCTATAACCGCGAGAAGACCCGTGAGCGCAACCGCGACAATGCCTTGTTCGTCGGGTTCGCCCCGGCAGAACACCCGAAGATCGTAATTTCGGTCATGATCGAAAACGGTGAAGCCGGTGGCCGGGTTGCAGGACCTGTGGTGCGGCAGATCATGGACGCATGGCTGCTCGATCAGGACGGTCATCTCAAGCCGCAATACGCTACACCCGGTAAAGCTCCCGGCGATCCCCACGTCTGACGCTGTGCCAACTGGCGGAACAAGCGCCCTACGGCACTTGCCATTGCCCTGACGTTAACGTAAAGATTGCTCCAGGGCGCCGATGTTTGAAGGCGCAGGGCGGATGACCCGGAGCGCTTGATGACGCTAATAAAAACAAACTCCCCCAAACTGCATCGCGAAGCCCGGCTGGCCAGGGAAAAGCTGCATCTGGAAGGCGAAGTGCCGGACGGCGTCCTGCGGGCGGAAATCGATGCTTCGTGGCGGCGCAGTCTCAGCCATGGTGTGCATTTCAATGCCAAGCATGAACTGGCACTGGAATCGAGCACGAGCGTGGACGTGTTGCTGGCGAGCAATCGCTTGCTGATCGACGCTGCACTGCCGGCCATCGATTATCTGGCCGAGCGTCAGGGCAAGGATGGCTTGATCATCCTGGCCAATTCCGATGCCACCATTCTTGCTGTCGAAGGGCGCGCCGACCGCCTCAAGGGCAGCGGCCTGCAGGACATTACCCTCGGTGCCTGCTGGAGTGAAGCCGCCCGGGGCACCAATGCCCTCGGCACTGCGCTGGTGGAAGCCCGGCCAACCCTGATCGATTGCGGCGAACATTACCTGGATCGCCTCAGTGACTTTTCCTGCACTTCGGTGCCCATTCATTGTCCGCAGGGTGACATCCTCGGCGTCCTTGATCTGACCCGCGAAGGCCCGCTCGGCCGCGCCCACGACAGCACCGCGTTGCTGGCCATGGCTGTCAGCCAGATCGAGAGCCGGGTGTTCAACGCCAGTTATCCGGACGAAATCGTCCTGGCATTCCACAGCCGTCGGCAATACCTCGAATCCCCTTGGCAGGGCCTGTTGGCAGTGAGCCTCGGCGGACAGATCCTTGCGGTCAGCGCGCAAGCCTGCCAGTTGTTGCATGCCGAGCGTTCGGCACTGGTAGGCCGACGTTGCGAAGAGTTTCTTGGTGTCGATGGCCTTCAATTGCTGGCACGCCTGCATCAAGGTGGCGCCGGCAGCCTGCAAACCGCCAAAGGCGAATTTTTCTACAAGACCCTGCGTGCGCCGCAACGCACGATCAATGTCAGCACTCCACCGCGTAGCGTGGCCAAAACCGCTAAAGCCCAACCCCAACCCGATCTCCAGTCTTTGGCTGGCAGCAATGCCCGCTACGCCCGCGCTTTGCGCATGGCCCGACAAGGCCTGGCCAACGAGCTGCCGGTGTTGCTGCTGGGCGAAACCGGCACAGGTAAGGAAGTCATCGCCCGCGCCCTGCACATGGCCGGTGCCCGTTGCGACAAACCCTTCGTCGCGGTGAATTGTGCGGCCATCCCCGAAGGTCTGATCGAGTCCGAACTGTTCGGCTATCGCGAAGGCGCGTTTACCGGCTCGCGTCGTGGCGGCATGGTCGGTCGCTTGCAACAGGCCCATGGCGGTACGTTGTTTCTCGATGAAATCGGCGACATGCCGCTGGCCTTGCAGGCTCGGTTGTTGCGGGTACTGCAAGACCGCAAGGTGGCGCCGTTGGGTGCTGGCGAAGAACAGGACATCGACATCGCGCTGATCTGCGCCACTCACCGTGACCTCAAGCGCCTGGTAGAGGAAAAGCACTTTCGCGAAGATTTGTTTTACCGGGTCAACGGCATCAGCGTCATGCTCCCCGCTTTGCGCGAGCGCGAGGATTTCGCAGGGCTGGTCAGTCGCATGTTGAGCAAACTCGATGCGCCTGACGTCGTCCTGCATGACGATCTGGACCGCGTGCTCGCCGGCTACCACTGGCCGGGTAACATCCGTCAGCTGGAGATGGTTCTGCGCACCGCGCTGGCCATGCGCGAGCCGGGAGAAACAGTGCTGACCCTCGACCACCTGCCCGACAGCATGCTCGATGAATTGACCGCGACTGAACGTCCGCAAGCCGGCAGTATTCGGGAAAACGAACTGGAGATGATCCGCCAGTCCCTGGACAGCCATCAGGGCAACGTCTCGGCCGCCGCTGACGCCTTGGGTATCAGCCGCGCGACCCTTTATCGCAAGCTCAAGCAGCTGCGCTCGTGATGCAGCGCCTGATCGTTCGGCTGATCGACAGCCAGAACCCCGAGGCCCTGCAAGCGGCGTTGCGATGGCTCTACAGCTTCGTGCGTCCCCATCGACTGGCGATTGCCGGACTACTGGGCTTGTCGGTGTGCGCCTCGGCGCTGGTACTGGTGCAGCCCTGGTTGACCAAGCTGCTGATCGACGATGGTTTGCTGGCACGCGACTTCCCGATGCTGGTGCTCATCGCCGGGTTGATGATCGTCGCCGGATTGCTGGGCACGGCGCTGTCGGGCATCAATCGCTACCTGCACACGCGGTTGTCCGGGCGCATGCTGTTTGCCCTGCGCGATGACCTGTATCGGCATTTGCAGACCCTGTCGCCGAGCTTCTACGGGCAGCGACGCATCGGCGATCTGATGTCTCGTCTTGATGGTGACGTGGCGGAGATTCAGCGCTTTGCCGTGGACTCGCTGTTCTCGGCGGTGTCCAGCGTGATCGGGCTGGTGGTGGCGGTGGCGATGCTGCTGACCTTGTCCTGGAAACTCTCGTTGCTGGCGTTGGTGCTGATTCCCCTCGATGTGCTCTGGCTACGCTGGATGCGGCGCAAGGTCGAGCGCGATGTACGGCAGTTGCGCGAACGCTCGGCGGATATGTCGTCGTTCATGGTCGAGACGTTGCCGGTGATGAAATTCATCCAGTCCGCCGGTCAGCAGCAACGTGAAGCGAGACGTCTGGAGACGCTGGGGCAGGGCTACATGAGCCAGTTGCTGCGCCTGCAAGTCACCGAGTTTTTCACCCAGGCCGTGCCGGGGACGTTGACCTCGCTGTCCCGCGCCTGTGCGTTTCTGATTGGCGGCTATTGGGTGGTGCAGGGCACCTGGCAACTCGGTGCGCTGATCGCGTTTTCGACGTATCTGGGCATGGCCGTCGGGCCCGTGCAAAGTTTGCTGGGACTGTATGTGGCGATTCAACGGATGACCGTCAGTCTTGGTAGGGTGATGGAACTGCGAGGTGAAGAGCCGACCGTGTTCACCCCGGCTGCACCGAAGCCGATGCCTGCTTCTGGCGAGCTGCGTTTCGAGGATGTGCACTTCAGCCATCCCGGTCGGCAGACTACGTTGCGCGGAATCGAGGCGCATATCCCCTACGGTTTGAAAGTTGCCCTGAGTGGTGGCTCCGGGGCCGGCAAATCGACCCTGATCGACCTGCTGCAGCGGCACCATGATCCGCAGTCGGGCCGTGTGCTGTTGGGCGAAGTCGATCTGCGTGAACTGGACCTGTTCCAACTGCGGCGACGCATCGCCGTGGTCAGTCAGGACATCGTACTGTTTCGTGGCAGCCTGGCCGACAACCTCGCTTACGCGGTGCCGGATGCCAGTCGCGAAGCGATTGCCGAAGTGGCACGGTTGGCGCAGCTCGACAGTCTGATCGCGTCCTTGCCCGAAGGTCTGGACAGTCCGCTGGGTGAGCGCGGCCAGCAATTGTCCGGGGGCCAGAAACAACGCATCGCGATTGCCCGCGCGCTGTTGCAGGACCCTCTGATCCTGGTACTCGATGAAGCCACTTGCGCGGTGGATGAAGCCACCGAACGTGAAGTGATCGAGGCCATCGACCGCTTGTTTGCCGGGCGCACGCGCATCTTGATCAGCCATCGTCCCTCAACCCTGGCCGATGCCGATTTGCGCTTTGAATTGCAAGACGGCGTGCTGGTTTCGAAAGCGGTGCTGCATGAAGCCTGAGCCTAATGAAAACTGAGTTGCGTATCGGTGTGGTGGACAGCGGACACTCGGCAGCGCAACGGGTGCAGGTCGTGGCCGGGCGCAGGTTTTCACTGGTCGAGGACGGCCTGGCCGAAAGCGACTTGCGCGAAGATCCCTTGGGCCACGGCAGCGCAGTGATCGAAGCCATTGGGCGACGCGCACCGTCGGCGCAGTTCTGCGTGGCGCAGGTGTTCGATCAGCGCGGCGTCACCAGTGCCTTGCAGATCGCCTCGGCGATTGACTGGCTGGTGACGCAGGACGTGCGCCTGATCAATCTGAGCCTCGGCTTGCGTCAGGATCGCAGCCTGTTGCGGGCGGCCTGTGCCGCAGCGGTAGCGCGTGGCGTGCTGCTTTGCGCATCCAGCCCGGCCCAGGGCGAAGGCGTGTATCCGGCGAATTACCCACAGGTGCTGCGAGTGACCGGCGATGCCCGCTGCGCCGAACTCGAATGGTCGTGGCTCAACAGCGCCCAGGCGGATTTCGCCGCGTGTGTCCACGGCACTTATCCGGGGCAGTCGGGGGCCAGTCTCGGTTGCGCGGCATTGAGCGGACACATCGCCGGATTCCTGGTGGAACAGCCCGGGGCGAGCAATGCACAAATCATCGAGTGGCTGCGGCAGAACGCTCGTTATCGCGGACCGGAAAGGCGCTTCTGAGCATGACGATGATTGTCGTTTTGGGTGCCGGGCCTGCGGGTGCGGCGGTGGCGCTGGGATTGCGGCGGCTGGGTCATGCCGTCACGCTGGTCAGTGAGTGGCGCCGGTTTGCGGCGCTCGAAGGTGTGTCTGTACGGGTTCTCGACGCCTTGCGCGGCGCGGGGTTGCATCAAGCGCTGGCGAATGCTGCGTTGCCGTCACAACGGCAAGTGAACTGGAACGGTCGGCAACACGCGCAGAACATCGAGTTTTTGCTGGATCGTCCGAGCTTCGATCGCGGCCTGCGCGAAGACTTGCGCACCGCCGGTGTTTCGCTGATCGAAGGCCGAGTAATGGGCGTCCAGGCGTCACCGTCCGGGCATTGCATCCAGATCGAAGGACAGGAGGCGTTTAGCGCCGATTTTCTGGTGGATGCCCGCGGGCGTCAGGCGCCCGCCCTTGGCAAGGGGATGCGCGGGCCGGAGACGGTCAGCCTGCTCAATCGCTGGCAAGGCTCGCCCGGCAAGACCGCCAGCGCCGTGGAAAGCCTGGCGGACGGTTGGGCGTGGATGGCGCGACGGGCCGACGGTCATTGTTATTGGCAATGGACGGTGGACGTCACCAGTGCCGAGTTGCCAGGCAAAGCGATGTTGCTCGAATACTGCCGACAGCGGCGCCGGGCATCGGCGGTGGCTCGAGCATTTTTCGCCGATCAGGTTGAAGTCGATTTGCAGCTGCATGCCCGCAGCAGCACCGCGATCCTCAGCCCGCAGGTGTGTGGCGAAAACTGGATTCGCGTGGGGGATGCGGCGATGGCAGTGGACCCGCTGTCGGGCAACGGCATCTTCCAGTCCCTGTCGTCAGCGTTACAGGCGCCGGCGGTGATCAACACGTTGCTGCACAAACCCGAGCGCGCGGCGCTGGCCAAGCGTTTTCACCAGCAGCGCGTGGAACAGTTGTTTTTGCGTTTTGCGCGGATTGGCCGGGACTTCTATGCCGATGAGCAGCGTTGGTCCGATCAGCCATTCTGGCAGGCGCGGCAGCAATGGCCGGATGCCGAGGTGGCCCATGCCGAGGCGGATTTCGCTGCGCTGAGGATTGAGCGGGCGCCGGTGTTGTGTGATGGCTTTGTCGATGAAGCCGAGGTGGTGATTACAGCGGATCAGCCGTTGGGGATCTGGCATGTGCAGGGCGTTGAGCTGGCGCCGTTGGTGCGGCGATTGAAGCAAGGCGAACCTGCAGAGCAAGTGTTGGCGGGGTTGACGGTGGAGCAGGGGCGGGTGGTTCGGGGGTGGCTGTTGACTCAAGGGTACAAACCTTGAGTTTGATCGTTCCCACGCTCTGCGTGGGAACGCCGCCAGGGACGCTCCGCGTTCCACTTCAGAAGGTGACGCAGAGTGTCACGGGATGCATTTCCACGCAGAGCGTGGGAACGATCAGTGGGTCACGGGTGCCACAAATTACAACTTGATCAACACCGACTTCAGCTCGGTGTAATGCTCAATCGCCGCATACCCCATCTCACGCCCGACCCCCGACATTTTGTAGCCACCAAACGGCAGTGCCGGGTCCAGGGCGCTGTGGCAGTTGACCCACACTGAACCGGACTTGATCCGCGGAATCATCCGGTGCACCGCTGCCAGATCATTGGACCAGATGCTTGCGCCCAGTCCATAAGGGCTGTCATTGGCCATGCGCAGTGCATCGGCTTCGTCGTCGAAGGGAATCGCCACCAGTACCGGGCCGAAGATTTCTTCCTGCACCAACGAGTGCTTCTGATCGACGTCGACAATCACCGTCGGCTTGACGAAAAAGCCCGGCCCGAATTGCTCACCACCGCAGGCGATGGTGGCGCCGCTTTCCCGGCCTTTTTCGATATAGCCGTAGACGCGCTCCTGTTGACGTGCCGAAATCAGCGGCCCCATCTCAACGCTCGGGTCCAGGCCATTGCCGAGCTTCATGGCATTGGCGATACCGGCGATGTCGGCCACCACATTGTCGAAATGCTTGCGCTGCACATACAGGCGCGAGCCAGCGCAGCAGACCTGTCCCTGATTGAAGAAAATTGCGCTGGCAGCACCGGCTGCGGCGGTTTTCAGGTCGGCGTCGGCCATGACGATGGTCGGTGATTTTCCGCCCAGTTCCAGCGTCACCCGGGTCATCGAGTCCATGGCGATCTTGCCAATCTGCTTGCCCACGGCGGTCGAGCCGGTGAAGGTCAGTTTGTCCACCAGCGGGTTATGGGTCAGGGCGGAACCTGCGGTGATGCCGGTGCCGGTGACGACGTTGAACACGCCTTCCGGATAGCCCGCTTCCAACACCAGTTCGGCGAGTTTCAGTGCGGTCAGTGGGGTTTCATCCGCAGGTTTGAGCACCACGGTGCAACCGGTGGCCAGGGCCGGGCCGAGTTTCCAGCAGGCCAGCAGCAGCGGGAAATTCCAGGCGACGATGGCACCGACCACGCCCACCGCTTCACGACGGATGAAGCTGTGAAACTGGTCGTTGGGCATCAACGGTGCCGACACGTCGACTGTCGAGCCTTCGATCTTGGTCGCCCAACCGGCCATGTAGCGCAGGAAGTCGATGGCCAGTTGCACGTCCATCACTTGGGCGACGGCGGCGCTTTTGCCGTTGTTCAGGCATTCCAGCTGCGCCAGCAGTTCGGCGTCGCGCTGCATCAGGTCGGCGAGTTTCCATAGCAGGTTCTGTCGCTCACGGGGGCGGGTGCGGGTCCAGGCGGAATCATCGAATGCCTGGCGGGCGGTGAGTACGGCGCGGTCGACATCGTCCGCGGTGGCTCGCGGCACCAAGCACAGCACCTCGCCGGTGGCCGGGTTGTGCAACGGCATGGTCTGGCCGTCGGCGGCTGCGACCCAGTCACCGCCGATGAGCATGCGCGGGGCACGCTGGATGAATGCCGAAGTGGCTGGAAGCAGGTTTGGAAGCGACATGATGAAACCTCGTCTTGTTCGTTGTGACGAGGTCTTTCGCAATGGCTGTGCCAGTTGTGATTTTTTGGCCCGAAGGCCCTGTTTGTCGGGGCGTCACAGATTCTCTGCGGATCATCCCGTGATCGATAAACGTCGCAAATTGCGACGAACTGAGAATCTCATCTCCTCTGTAGAAGCGAGCCTGCTCGCGAAAAACGTCCAGGCAACCAGTGCAGCCAGACACCCAACGTTATCGTACGTCCATCGCAAGCCGGCTCGCTCCTACAAAGGCTGCAGCTATGCTTGTCTCAGGTTGCAACAGCTGTCGCGAAATAGAACGTGCCCGCCGTTGATATGCCCGTCGAAAATCCAGGTAGATTATGGCAAGTCATTGATTCAAAGAGTTATTCATAAGCTGGCACGCTCCGTGTATTGCTCATCGCAGACGTTTCTCTTGCCTCCGTCAGCGGCTCGCCGCCGACGGCAGAAACCATAAAAAACGATAAGCCACAAAAATAAGAAAGCACCGTGCGAGGTTAGACGTTGATGAAGAGAAGACTCCGATCAGGCATGAGCGCCGGCCTGCTGGCCGTGGCCGCTTGCATAGCCCTGCATTCGCCCTACAGCCTGGCAGCCCGCGACGCCCAGACCATCCTCAAGGAAACGTGTCAGGGCTGTCACACCCCTGAAGCCAATAACGCCCTGAGCCGTATCAGCCACCAGCGCAAGACGCCGGAAGGCTGGCTGATGAGCATCGCCCGCATGCAGACCATGCACGGTTTGCAGATCAGCGATGAAGATCGCCGCACGCTGGTCAAGTACCTTGCCGACACTCAGGGGCTGGCGCCGAGCGAAACCGACGGCGTGCGTTATGCCATGGAGCGCCGGCTCAACACCGTCGAGCAGTTCGACGATCAGACCAGCCAAATGTGCGGCCGCTGCCACTCCGGTGCGCGGGTCGCGCTGCAGCGGCGTCCGGCCCAGGAATGGGAGCGATTGGTGAACTTCCACCTTGGCCAATGGCCGTCCCTGGAATATCAGGCGCTGTCCCGCGACCGCGACTGGTTCGATCTCGCCCGCAAAGAAATGGTGCCGTTGTTGGCCAAGCGTTATCCGCTGGACAACCCGGCCTGGAAAAAATGGCAGAGCAGCGCGCCGAAGAGCGAGGCGCTGGCAGGCGACTGGAGCTTCAGCGGCCACTTGCCGGGCAAAGGCGAGCTGGCCGGTGTCATGAGCGTGACTGCTGACGGCAGCGACACCTTCAAGGTCAGCGTCAAAGGCCAGTACGCCGACGGCACGCCGTTCAATGGCGACGGCAGTGCGATTCTCTACACCGGCTATGAATGGCGCGGCAATGTCAGCATCGACGGCGTGACCATGCGCCAGGTATTCGCCGCCCAAGGCAATGCCATGCAGGGCCGGATGTTCGAGGCCGAGCACGATGAGCGTGGTCTGGACTTCGTCGCTGCGAAACAGGGTTCGCAGCGTTTGCTGGCGGTGCAACCGGGCTACGTGAAGGCCGGCAGCGAAACCGAAGTGACCCTGATCGGCAGCGGTCTTTCCGGAAAACCGAACTTCGGCAAAGGCGTGGAAGTGGTCGAAGTCGTCTCGCAGAGCCCGGAGCAGATCAAGGTCAAGCTCAAGGCCGCCGCCAATGCCCAGCCGGGCCTGCGCGTGGTCACCGTCGGCACATTGAAAGGCCCGAGCCTGTCGGTCTACAGCAAGATCGATCAGGTCAAGGTCATACCGGAGTTCTCGGTGGCGCGGATCGGTGATGGCGGTGGTTCGACGCCGAAAGTCCAGGGCCGTTTCGATGCTGAAGCCTGGGGCAAGGGCACTGACGGCAAGCCATATCGCATCGGCGTGTTCCCGGCGCAGTGGAAGGTCGAGGCCTTCGACGATCGCGCCAAGGAAGACGAAGACGTCAAGTTCGCCGGCACCATGCAGGCCGATACTGGCGTATTCACACCGGGCGACGCCGGGCCGAACCCTGCGCGCAAAATGTCCACCAACAATGCCGGCAACCTCAAGGTGATCGCCGCCGTCGATGACGCAGGGAAATCCCTGACCGGCGAAGGCCACATGATCGTCACCGTGCAACGCTGGAACAATCCACCCATTCCTTGAGCTGACTGAACGCAAGCGTTTACAGACACTTTTCGGAATGACCGCAAGCCCCGTACCCCGGGGCCTGCACAGGAGGTTGCAATGGGCGCTATCTTGAATCTGGTCGAGCGTAATCTGCACGAAGTGCACGTCGATGCCGACCGCATGCTGTTTCATATTCCCAGCAGTTCGCTGTTCGCCAGCGATGAACTGACAGGCACCATCATCGATACTTTGCGTGGACCGGGGTGTTCTTCGGACGACCTGATCCAGCGTCTGGCTGCGCGCTTCAACGGTGAAGAAATCACCGAAACCCTGCGCGAGCTGATGGCCCTGGAACTGGTCAGCGACGGCTCACCGCTGACCCCGGACATCGCCACCAAACGCGTCGAGCGCACGGCGATCAATACCGTGGTGCTCAACGTCAACACCGGCTGCAACCTGAGTTGCACCTACTGCTACAAGGAAGATCTCGACAAGCCGTCAGCCGGCAAGAAAATGGACGTCGAAACCGCGATTGCCTCGGTGGAAATGCTGCTGCGCGAATCGCCGGACGAAGAGCGTTTCACCGTAGTCTTCTTCGGCGGCGAACCGCTGAGCAATCGCAAGCTGATCGAGTACATGGTCGATTATTGTGAGAAACGATTTGCCGAGGCCGGCAAGTTCGTCGAGTTCGTGATGACCACCAACGCCACGCTGCTCACCGAAGAGACCGTCGACTATCTGAATGCGCACCGGTTCGGTCTGTCGGTCAGCATCGACGGGCCGAAAACCGTACACGACCGCAATCGCATTACCGTTGGCGGGCAGGGCACTTATGATGTGGTGCGGCGCAAGGCCGAGATGCTGCTGTCGCGCTACAACAGCCGTCCGGTGGGGGCGCGCGTGACCTTGACCACGGGCGTCACCGACGTCGAAACCATCTGGGATCACCTGTTCAATGAACTGGGTTTTGCCGAGGTTGGTTTTGCCCCGGTCACCTCAGGCGACATCAGTACGTTCAACCTGACCAGCGATGAACTGATCGAAGTCTTCGCCAACATGAAGAAGCTCGGTCGGCGTTATCTGGAAGCGGCGCTTGAGCACCGCAACATCGGCTTCTCCAACCTGCACCAACTGATCACCGACATCCATGAAGGCCACAAAAAAGCCCTGCCATGCGGCGCGGGCCTGAAGATGCTGGCGGTCGATCACAAGGGTGAGCTGAACCTGTGCCACCGCTTTACCGGTTCGAGCCTGCCGACCTTCGGCAACGTCCACAGCGGCGTGAAGCAGGTGGAGTTGAACGACTTCCTGTCGCAACGCCTGGACCGTACCAACACCGGCTGCGAAGACTGCCAGATTCGCAATCTGTGCTCCGGCGGTTGCTACCACGAGAGCTACGCCCGTTACGGCGATCCGACTCACCCGACCTATCACTATTGCGAACTGATGCGTGACTGGGTCGACTTCGGCATCGAGGTCTACACCCGGATCATGGCTCACAACCCTGCGTTCATCAGCAGCTACATCACTCCGCGCAAGGCTCACTGATATGAAACATCTCAAGGCAATCAATAACAAAGCGTTGAAGCTGGATCAGGCCGCGGATGAAAACCGCATCGAAGAAGTGGTGGCGATGAGCTCCGTGGCGGGCTGCGCTTCGACCACTGACCCAGGTTGGGAAATCGATGCGTTCGGCGGTGTGTCGTCGCTGTGCCAGCCGATGGAGGCAGACCTTTATGGCTGCTCCGACCCATGCTGGTGGCCGGCGCAGGTGCCGGACATGATGAGCACTTACCCGGACTGGAACAAGGATGCCCAAGCGTCCAACGACAACTGGCGCAACCTCGGCACTGTCTTTCCGAAAGACAAGTGATCGGACATCAGAAGGATTCCAGCATGCGTAATATCAAAGCCTGCGGCCTGGCCGCGTTCGCCGTTATGAGCAGCCTTTCGGTCAATGTTCTGGCCGAGGAAAATACCGCGTTGCAAGACGGTCACGAGTATATGTTGACCACCAACTACCCCAACAACCTGCACGTGATTGACCTGGCTACCGACACACTGTTCAAGACCTGCAAGATGCCTGACGCCTTCGGACCCGGCACCGTGCAGTTGTCGCCGGATCGCAAGATCGCCTACGTGCTGAACAATCATTACGCGGATGTCTACGGCGTTGAGCTGGACAGCTGCAAACAGGTGTTCCACGCCAGCATCACCCAGAAGCCGGGCGAGAAAGCCAAGTCGATGTTCGCCTTCACGGTCAGCCACGACGGGAAAGAGCTGTACACCGTTGCCAACCCGACGCTGAGGATGAACGACCGCTACGAAGTGCAGCAGCCTCGGCTCGATGTGTACAAGACCGACGGCGGCATGGACGCCAAGCCTGTGCGCAGTTTCCCGGCGCCGCGGCAGCTGACCATCATGCAGAGCGGTGATGACGGCACGCTGTATGTGGCGGGGGCGGACGTCTACAAGGTCAATGTGCAAACCGGCAAGTTCGACGTGCTGATCCCGAGTCGTCACTGGAAACGCGCGAACTACAGCGCGCCGGACGTGCTCTACGTGTGGAACCAGCAGACCTACCGGCATGATTTTTCGCTGCTGTACACCGCCGCAAAGTTCAAGGACAAGAAGCAGGACCCGGCCACCGCCGAATACCTGTATGGCCTGTTCAGCGTCGACCTGAAAACCGGCAAGACCGAAACCACCGACTTCGGGCCATTGACCGAAATCTACTTCAGCGGCATGCGCTCGCCGAAAGACCCGAACCTGATGTTCGGCGTGCTCAATCGCCTGGCCAAGTACGACATCAAGGAGAAGAAAATGCTCCAGGCGGCGACGCTCGATCACTCCTACTACTGCATTTCCTTCAACAAGGATGGCAGCAAGATTTACCTGGCAGGGACCTTCAACGATGTGGCGATCTTCGATGCCGACAGCCTGAAACAGACGGGAAGCATCAAGTTGCCGGGTGGGGATATGGCGATTACCACGGCGCAGATTTTTGTCCGGTAATTGCGCTGCCTGATCTGGCGCCATCGCAGGCAAGCCCGCTCCCACAGGGTTCAGCGGTGTTCACACGATTGTGACCACACCACAAATCCACTGTGGGAGCTGGCTTGCCAGCGATGAGGCCCTCAAGAACAACAGAGAATCAAACCCCCGGCACCGGACACCCCAAATCCCCCTCCTGACACTTCAGGTAAGTCTTGAATGTCTCGACCCGCGCCTTGGTCAACTCCGTCACGCAGTTGCTGTAGATCAGCGGATAAACACTCCCGCCTTCCACACCAGACGCCGAAAACTTGCACTCGGCATCGCGGAACGCAATCCACGAACGTTGCGCGCCCAACAGCAGTTTCTTGCGGTCGGGGTCGCCTTTCAGGCGGCCAGTGATTTGCTGGTAAAGCGCATTCAACTCCTTGTCAGCCGCCGCATGCTGCTGCGACGCACACTGGTTCATCGTCGCCTGATCGGTGGCGTTGTCGCAGTTCACGGCGGCATGGGTCAGGGCGGCGAACATCAAGGGCGTCAGCGCCAGGAAAAAGCGTACGAACATGGAAAAAATCTCGCGGTGGCGATGAAAGTAGGGGGCAGTGTAGCGAAGCCTGCGTCGCTGTCAGGTGCACGATTACGACAGTTGATCTGCTTGCATACAACTTTCAGGCTGGACATGTGGTCTTAGAAGCCTACTGTTGTTCAGTACAGGAGGTGACGTATGAAACCAGTACCCAATAGTTTTGAGCGCAAAATCACGCTTAAATCGCCGCGCTCCCATGTATGGCGCGCATTGGTCGATGCCGAGGCCTTCGGGCAATGGTTCGGCGTGGCGCTTGAAGGCAGGCGCTTCATTGCCGGCGAGTGGACGCAGGGGCAGGTGACGTATCCCGGTTACGAGCATGTGCTGTGGAATGTACTGGTCGAGCGGGTCGAGCCGCAGCAATTGTTTTCCTTCCGCTGGCATCCTTATGCGGTGAATCCGAAGATCGACTACTCGCAGGAACCCACCACGCTGGTGAAATTCGAATTGCAAGACTTTGAGGACGGCACGCTGCTCAAGGTTTCCGAGTCGGGGTTCGCGCACATTCCCGACGTACGCCAGAAGGAGGCGTATTACATGGATAGCCGTGGCTGGGAGGAGCAGTTGAGCAGACTCGAACAGTTTCTGGCCGAGAACGCCAAGGCCCGTGAGCGAGAAGGTGACTGACGGCCATGCGTTCAACCCGAATATTTACGGCTGCGAAGCGTGATGCCTTAGGGCCCCAAGGGTTTTCGGAAGGGGTGCTATGGCGAATGTCTTACACGCCGTAACAACTATGTCGTCTATTGCGGATTGGATCCGATGCGTATTCTGGCCCCATCCACTGAAGCACAAGGAGTGCTCAGGATCATGGATGATCGGCCATTTGCAAGGATTGCTCACGACAGGGAGTCGTAATGGTCTTGGAAGAACCCGCTTCGGCGGGTTTTTTTATGGGCGATAGAAAAGTCTGGCTGCGGGATGATTCGTCCCGCAGCCATTGTTTATTGCCGATTAAGCTTCGCCGCTGCGCGTTCGGTGATCTCCCTGCGCAGTTTCAACGAGGCCGCTGCGCGTTTTCGGGCTTCTTCCAGCACACCGGCTGGCGCAGCTTCCGGGCTCCCAGCTGCGAATGGCGGGGCCGGGGCATATTCCAGTTGCAATTGCACCAGCTCGGCGGTGTCCTGATCGAACAGCTCTGCCGCCAGGGTCAAGGCAAAATCGATGCCGGCGGTGATACCGCCACCGGTCAGCAAGTTGCCATCTCGCACCACCCGGTCCTTCACCGCAATCGCCCCCAGCGGCGTCAACAATTCGTGATAGGCCCAGTGCGTGGTGGCGCGTTTGCCTTTGAGTAAACCGGCCGCGCCGAGCACCAGTGCGCCCGTGCAGACCGACGTCACATAACGCGCATTTGCGGCCTGCGCCTTGATGAAGGCGAGCGTTTGCTCATCTTCCATCAGCGGACCGACGCCGCTGCCACCGGGGACACAGATAACATCCAGCGCCGGGCATTCGTCGAAGGTGACGGTAGGTTTCAGCAGCAGGCCGGTGCTGGCGGTGATGGGCATCAAGTCCTTCCAGATCAGATGCACTTTAACGTCCGGCAACGAGGCCAGCACGTCGTAAGGGCCGGTGAGGTCGAGTTGTTGCACCTGTGGAAACAACAGAAAACCGATCTGCAAAGTCATGGTGTTTTTCTCCTGAAGTGGCTGGACGACTTCACTGTAGGCGCCTAGGATTTGGCGCATACGCCAATCCCCCCACGAATTACGCCAAAATGCCGAAAACCATTCACGTACTCGCGTTTGCCAATGTGCAGTTGCTCGATGTCACCGGACCGTTGCAGGTGTTTGCCTCGGCCAACGACATCGCCCGTCAGCAAGGCTCGCCAGCACCGTATGCGCCGACGGTGATTGCCAGCGGCGGCGGGGCGGTGATGTCTTCGGCGGGGCTGGCATTGTTGGCCGAGCCGTTACCGGGACAGGGCAGTGACACCTTGATCATCGCGGGTGGTTGGGGGGTGTACGCAGCGGCGCAGGATCAGCCCTTGGTGACCTGGGTACGCGAGCATGCAGCAGGCTGCCGACGAGTGGCCTCGGTGTGCACCGGGGCATTCCTGCTGGCGGCCAGTGGTTGGCTGGATGGCCGTCGCGTGGTCACCCACTGGACCCGATGCGAACAGCTGGCGCAGCAGCATCCGCAATTGCGGGTCGAGCCCAATCCGATTTTCATCAACGACGGCCCGGTCTGGACCTCGGCCGGGGTGACCGCCGGCATCGATCTGGCATTGGCAATGGTGGAAGCCGACCTGGGCCGTAACATGGCCCTGGAAGTTGCCCGGCAATTGGTGGTCTTTCTCAAGCGCCCCGGTGGCCAATCGCAATTCAGCGTGACCCTGTCCCTGCAGAAAGAAGACAGCCGATTCGACGAACTTCATGCCTGGATCAGCGAAAACCTCGGTAAAGATCTTGGCATTCCCACTCTGGCACTCCAGGCGGGCATGAGCGAGCGCAGCTTCGTCCGTCATTACCGCGCCGAGACCGGCCAGACCCCGGCCCGGGCCATTGAACTGATCCGGGTCGAAACCGCGCGCCGATTGCTCAGCGATACCGGCGTACCGGTCAAACGGGTCGCCGCACAATGCGGGTTCGGCAGCGAAGAAACCTTGCGCCGCAGTTTTCTGCGGGCGATGGGGGTTACGCCGCAGGCTTATCGTGAGCGGTTCTCGGTCAGTGTCTAGTCGCCTGTTTCCACTTCCGTCACCTGATTGAAATACTTCGCCCGATCCGGCGTAAACGTCACCACCATTTTCGTACGTGAGCAGGTCAACGTCCGCTCTTCGCCCAAATCCACATCCAGATCTTCCCCACGCAAGCCCTGCCACTGCGCGAGGTATTTGAGTGAACCGTATTTTTCGAGTTTTTTCAGGCTGCGGCTGACGCCACCTTTCCAGCCCAGCACCGGCAGTTCGCCGGCGAGGCATTGTTGGACCAGGTCGGGGAAGCGGGCGGCTCGCTGGCGGCCGACTTCCCAGCATTTGATCAGGCCCTTGTCGGAGGCGTCCCACAGTTGGTCGCGATTGAGGCCGGTTCGAAGGGGCAGGTCGATGCTGCGATGGATGCGTTGGGACATTCTGGTTCCTTGAATTCGGGGATGTTGGACAGCTCCGCTGTACCCGCTGATTCGGAATGTTAGGTGGGGTTGTTGCGGCTGGCAACAGGGTATTTCCAGCGATTTCGTTTAAAAAATGTAGGGCATGGGCATTCGACAAACCTGAGGCGAAGCGTCCATTGACCGCCGGTTCAACACCCCGTTCAAGGTTGCCAAAAACTCTTCTCGCCACTCAATTTTCGATCGAGAAAACACGCAGCGCTGATCAATGCCAGGTGCGTTAGCGCTTGCGGCGTATTGCCCATGTGCCGCCCGTGGCTGTCGAACTCTTCGGCGTAAAGTCCCAACGGGTTGGCATAACGCAGCAGTTGCTCGAACTCCAGATGGGCCTTTTCCAAGCGTCCGGCGCGGGCCAGGCATTCAACGTACCAAAAGGAACAGGCAGCGAACGCGCCTTCTGTGCCCGGCAGGCCATCGATGTGGGTATGTTCGTTGCGGTAGCGGTAGACCATGCCGTCGCGCACCAGGTTTTTTTCGATGGCGTCGAGGGTCGCCAGCCAGCGTGGGTCCTTGGCGCTGACGAAGCGCACCAACGGCATCAGCAGCATTGATCCGTCGAGGCCGGTGCCGCCGATGTGCTGGACGAAATGCCCGTGCTCTTCGCTCCAGAAGTTGTCCCAAATGTCGGCGTAAATGGCTTGGCGGGTTTGGTCCCAACGGGCGAACGGGGCCGGCAGCGAACGTTTCGAGGCGAGACGGATCGCCCGGTCCAGCGCCACCCAGCACATCAGACGCGAATGCAGAAAGTGATGTTGCTCGCCGCGCATTTCCCAGATGCCGACGTCTTCCTGGTTCCATCTTTCGCAAACCTGATCGACCACTTCCACAGCGTGCTTCCAGCCTTCGTGGGAAATGGCTTCGCCGTACTTGTTGACGAGGTACACCGCATCCATCAGCTCGCCGAAGATGTCGAGTTGTACCTGGGCGTAAGCCAGGTTGCCGATGCGCACCGGTGTCGCCCCGCCATGACCGGACAGGTGCGTGAGTTCGATTTCCGGCAGCTCCTGACGACCATCGATGCCATACAGAATATTGAGTTTCATCGGCCGGCCGCGGCAGTCACTGACCCGTTCGCGCAACCAGCGCATGTAGGCGTTGGCCTCTTCGACGAAGCCCAAACGCATGAAGGCATACACGGTGAAGGAGGCATCACGGATCCAGGTGTAGCGATAGTCCCAGTTGCGTTCGCCGCCAGTGGTTTCCGGTAGGCCGAAAGTTGCAGCGGCGAGGATGGCGCCATGTTTGCGCGAGGTCAGCAGCTTCATCGCCAGGGCTGAACGGTTGACCATTTCCCGCCAGCGACCGCGGTAGTTGGACTGGCCGATCCAGTCGCGCCAGAACTTCAAGGTACGTTGCAGGCAAAGTTGCGTAGCGCCTTCCTTGAAGCGCGGATCGTCGACGGCGCCGAGCAGGAATTCGGCGGTCTGGTCCTGTTCGAGGGTGAATTCGGCGACGGCCGCATGGGCCGCTATGTGTAACGCCTGATCCGCAGCGAGGCGCAGGGAAGGTTGATCGGTGGCTTCGAAAATCACCGTTTTTTTATCGAGACGGGCACGGGTCGTGGCGCGGGCATAGTCGTGTCGCACGGCGCAGCACATATGAAAAGTTGCCTTGCCGCTGACCACCCGTACCCGGCGCATGAGCAGCGGCAGGTCGTCCTCGCTGTCACCGATGGGCAGCAGGTCGGTGACTTCGACCACGGCGCGATCGCTGAGCCAGCGGGTTTGCAATACGTTGGTGTCCGGCAGGTAGATTTGCTCGCGACGGGCATCGGGCAAGTCCGGGGACAACTGGAATATCCCGGCCTCGGGGCTGTCCAGCAGGGCGCAGAAAATCGACGGGCTGTCGAATTCCGGCCAGCAGAAAAAATCCACGCTGCCCTTGTCATTGACCAATGCGGCACTGCGCATGTCGCCGATAATACCGTGGGCGTCGATGGGGCTTTGGCTTTCGGGGTGATCGGCCATTGTCGCGAAACTCCGGGAACCTGGGACTTAATCAGCTGACTGGCGGGCACCCGTGAGAGTTCATGCCGAGCCCGAAATCATCTTCACCCAAGCCACTAGGCCTGTCCCCGTCAGATCTGATATCGACCACTGTGGCGATGCCACTCCAGACTGCCCGCCACCCAACTTTTCACCCCTGCCAGATAACGCTGCAGTTGCGGGTTTTGATCCGTCAGCAGCGCTTGTTCGGCGCTTTCATACAGGCGCATCACATCGTCATGAATAGTTGCGCTGAGCTGCATGGCTTTTTCGATTGAGCAGCCCTGTTCCGCCATCAACAGCCGCGGCAGATTGAAGTCGCCTACTTCAGCCAGGCTTTCCTTGGGCGCCGAAAACAGATCGTTGGCGATGATGGTTGCGCTGGCGGCCAGCGTCGTGACCCGCCGCACGGCCGGAGCGCAATAAACATTGGCCGGCAGCTCATAGCCACCGATGATGTCGATCAGCGACATGCAGGGCAGAAAACTGTTGGTCTGGCGCTGAGCCAGGTATTCCCAGAGGGCAGGCGTCACGCCGTTGATACGCCAGGCAGCTTCGGCAGTCATCGTGACGAACATGGCGATGATTTCATGACGGACCCGGGCGATTTGCGCGGGTGTGGCGAATTCGCCGACCCGCCCCATGTATGCGCGCAGGCCTACCAGCACGGGATCGCTGTCCAGTGCCTTTTCCAGATCAGTGCGAAAACCTTCGGTCAGGTGTGCAGGTTCAAGTGCAGCGAGTGCAATGGATAAACGCGAGCCAACGAGTGCCGGTACCGACCCGGTGCTTTCGTCATCGCAGTAATAGTCATCGACGGCAAATAATGCGGCGATGCATTGGGCCGATAGCAGCAGACGATCCGGATCGTCGGTGTCGGTATGGCACAACATGGCGAACCTGCCGAATCCTGAGGCACGGATCTTGTGCTGCTGGCCAGCGAAAATACCGGTTTTTTCGATCCAGCTCATAAGCCGTTCATCGACTTCTGCGGCGAGTGCTTCATCGATTCTGACAGGCATCGGGCAATACAGCGGCGGTACCTGCCAGCGCGGCTTTGGCCGGCGGCTCGGTGTGAAGCTCACGGCACTCTCTTGCCAATGTCGCACGCCGTCGAGGCCAAACCGTTCAAATATCCGGTGAAACCACGCGGTAAACATCTGCGGCGTGGCGTTGAGGGCATCGGGGATTTTCGACAGCTCAAGCCATTGCCAATCCTGCGCTTCTTCAGGATTGGCAACAGGATCGATATCGCAGATGCCAGCAAATACATGGTCGTATTCGTGCTCGATCAACTGGTTCGAGACTGATTCGTGATAGAGCAGCGTCGAGACCTTCAACAGCTTGCAGGACAGGCCCATTTCTTCATGCAACCGTCGTTGTGCTGCCGCAAGCGTTCGTTCACCGTGACGCGGATGGCCACAACAGGTGTTGGTCCAAAGGCCTGCCGAGTGGTATTTGCCCTGTGCGCGCTGTTGCAGTAACAGACGTGCGTTGCGATCGAAAATAAACACGGAAAAGGCGCGGTGACGCAGTCCTTTTTGATGGACCTGCATCTTGGGGGCGAAGCCGGTCTGGCGGTCTTTTGGGCTGACCAGAATCAGTAACTCTTCCATAGCAAGACTCCTGTGTGTCTTCGCTACCGGACGTTACTGCGGACCAGAATGCTAGTGAACTTCAGACGTGACGCGTGGTGGATGGAAAATCTAGTTCAGTTTGATGGGTGCCGCAAGGGCGGCCAGATCCTGGCCAATGCGCTGGTGAAAGGGGCTTCACATTCAACCAACAATTCCACGCTTTCGCGCCATTGCGCCTTATGGCAATTTGCACGGCCACTGACGAGAGCTGCATCCATGGCCAACCCCTATCGCGAATTGTTCAAAGCCCCCGGCGCCCGGGCCTTCGTGCTGGCCGGGATGATCGCGCGCATGCCGATTTCCATGACGGGCATCGGCCTGATCACCATGCTCTCGCAGTTGCAGGGTGGCTACGGGTTGGCCGGCGCGGTGGCGGCGACGTTTGCGTTGGCCACGGCGTTTTGTGCGCCGCAGGTATCGCGGCTGGTGGACCGTTTTGGCCAGCGGCGGATTCTGCCGGTGTCGGCATTGATCGGTGGTGGGGCGTTGTTGCTGGTGTTGCTGTGTACGCGCTTGCAGGCGCCGAACTGGACCTTGTTTGTGTTCGCTGCGATAGCCGGCTGCATGCCGAGCATGTCGGCGATGGTGCGGGCGCGCTGGACCGAGTTGTATCGCGGTCAGCCGCAACTGCAAACCGCCTATGCCCTGGAGTCGGTGCTGGACGAAGTCTGCTTCATCGTCGGGCCACCGTTGTCGGTGGGGTTGTGCGTGGTGGCGTTTCCCGAGGCGGGGCCGTTGGCCGCGTTGTTGATGCTGGCGATCGGCGTCACCGCATTTGTATTGCAGCGCAGCACTGAGCCGCCGGTGCATCCCCATGAAAAACATCATGCGGCGTCGATCATCCGCAGCGCCGAAATCCAGTTGCTGATGGTGTTGATGGTCGCCATGGGCACCATTGTCGGCGTGGTGGACGTGGTCAGCGTGGCTTTCGCGCAACAGCAGGGGCAACCGGCGGCGGCGAGCATTGTGCTGTCGGTGTACGCCATTGGTTCCTGCATGGCTGGTTTGGCCTTCGGTGCGTTGCGTTCGAAAGTGCCGTTGCCGCGTTTGTTTCTTTACGGCGGGGTTGCCACGGCGGTGACGACGTTGCCGCTGTTGCTGGCGGTAAACATTCTCGGCTTGTCATTGGCGGTGTTCGTTGCCGGGCTGTTTTTTGCCCCGACCTTGATTGTCGCCATGGCGCTGGTGGAGCAGATCGTGCCGCCGGCCAAGCTCACCGAAGGCCTGACCTGGCTGGTCACCGGGCTGAGTATCGGCGTGGCGATCGGTGCGGCGGGTTCGGGCTGGATGGTCGATGCATTCGGCGCCAGAAGCGGGTTCTGGCTGGCGATTGCGGCGGGTGCTGTGGTGTTCGGCGCTGCGGTACAGAGTTATCGCCACCTGAAAGGTTGACCCTGTGGGAGCGGAAAGGTCCGCTCCCGGATCTGCATCTTGTTCAAACCATCACGCGCCAAAGCCACCGTCGATGGTCAGGCTCGCGCCGGTGATGTAACCCGCCTCAGGACCCACCAGGTAGGCAACGAAACTGGCAATCTCTTCAACCGTGCCGTAACGACCGACCGCCATCAGCGGGATCAGGCTATCGGCGAAGTCGCCGCTGGCCGGGTTCATGTCGGTGTCCACCGGGCCTGGTTGCACGTTGTTGATGGTGATGCCTTTCGGGCCGAGGTCACGGGCCAGGCCTTTGGTCAGGCCGACCAACGCCGACTTGCTCATGGCATACGGGCCGCCACCGGCGAAGGGCATGCGATCGGCGTTGGTGCTGCCGATGTTGATGATCCGACCACCTTCGCTCATGTGTCTGGCAGCGGCCTGAGTGGCGATGAACACGCTGCGCACGTTGATGGCCAGGGTCTGGTCGAAATCTTCAAGTTTGAAATCTTCCAATGGAGCCACGGCCAGCACGCCGGCGTTGTTGACCAGGATATCCAGGCGACCAAAAGTTTCCACCGTCACATTCACGGCGTTACGAATGGCTTCGGCGTCGGCGCTGTCGGCCTTGATGGCGAGTGCTTTGCCGCCGTCCGCGATGATGCCATTTTGTAGTTCTTCAGCCTTGGCGGTGGAACTGACATAGGTGAAGGCTACCGTCGCGCCTTGCGCGGCCAGGCGTTTGACGATGGCGGCACCGATGCCGCGGGAACCGCCCTGGATCAAAGCCACTTTGCCGCTGAGGTTCTGCGTAGTCATTTCGTTCTCCAAAGTCCCCAGGCGAGATGCCGGGTTGATGGAGCCTAGTATCGATTGAGGATTACCCTCTGAGTAGACCGCAATTGAGATAGTCTGTGTAAACCAAAAGTTTATAGTGGCGCCTATGGAAACCTTCAGCAGTATCGAATGCTTTGTGCGCAGCGCCGAAGTCGGCAGCTTCGCCGAAGCCGCGCGCCGCCTGAGCCTGACGCCTGCGGCGGTGGGCAAGAGCGTGGCCAAGCTGGAAGCACGGCTGGGCGTGCGGTTGTTTCAGCGCAGTACCCGCAGCCTGACGCTGACCGAGGCCGGTCAGTTGTTTCTGAGTGAGGTGAGCGCCAGCCTGCACACCATCCAGAATGCGGTGGCCAACCTCGCCAGCGCCGAGGGACGTCCGGCCGGAACGCTGAAGGTCAGCATGGGCACGGTGTTCGGACGTTTGTACATCGTGCCGTTGCTGGGGGAATTTTTGCGGCGTTATCCGGCGATCAATCCTGACTGGCATTTCGATAACCGCCAGGTGGATCTGATCGGTCAGGGTTTCGATGCGGCGATTGGTGGCGGATTCGAACTGCCTCAAGGCGTGGTGGCGCGCAAACTGACGCCGGCCCATCGGGTGTTGGTGGCGAGCGCCGATTACCTGGCCAAGCGCCCAGCCATTGTCGAACCCGACGATCTCGGGCAACACGACGGCATTCTGATTCGTTCGCCGCAGACGGGGCGCGTGCGTTCCTGGCAATTGACCAGCCGCACTCAGCAACACAGTCCGCTGACCCTCAAGGCGCGCATGACCATGAGTGATTCGGAAGCCGCCTGTGCCACGGCGACCCAAGGCCTCGGCATCGCGCTGGTGAGCATGCCATTCGCCGTGGGCTATCTGGAGGCCGGAACCTTGCAGCGGGTTTTGCCGGACTGGTATGTCGATGACGGCAATATCTCGATCTATTACGCCGAGCACAAACTGTTGCCGGGCAAGACCCGGGCGTTTGTCGATTTCATTATTGAGCAGTTTGCAGAGCGGGGATTGGCGGGGCGGTTCAGTGCGCTTTGAGCATGGCGGTCGACCGAGGCGCGACAGGGGCGGCCAGTCAGCATGATTGCGACAATTGAGAACGATCAATCATTCGAACACTGGCAAAGGTGGATTCGTTTCGTGCCTGGTCGAATGCGGTCAGTGGTTTGGACGATGGCGGCTGCATCGTCTCCCGTGATGGCGGTTTGCGGCTCATGTCGCTAGCGGTACGCTCTTCACTGGGGGGCACACCAAAGTACTCGCGATAGCACTTGGAAAAGTGCGGCGTGGAGACGAAACCGCAGACATACGCCAACTCAATGATCGACATCGATGTTTGCTTGAGCAGTTGCCGCGCCCGAACAAGACGTAACCTCAGGTAGTAGCGTGACGGCGTACAGTGCAGGTATTTCTGAAATAGCCGTTCCAGCTGTCGACGTGATAAAGCCACATATTCTGCAAGATTATCCAGCTCGATCGGCTCTTCGAGATTGGCTTCCATCAACGCTACGATCTCCTGCAGCTTGGGTTGATGAGTGCCCAGCACATGCCTGAGCGGAACGCGCTGGTGGTCTTGTTCGTCGCGTATCCGCTCGTAAACAAACATCTCGGAAATGGCTGCAGACAATTCACGACCATGATCGCGACCGATCAGGTGCAGCATCATGTCGAGTGGCGCTGTTCCCCCGGAGCTAGTGAGCCGGTTTCGGTCCAGGGTGAAGAGACTTGCACTGATGCTCACGCGTGGAAAAGCCTCCTGCATGGCGGCCAGAAATTCCCAATGCACGCTGCACTCGTAGCCGTCGAGAAGCCCGGCTTTTGCGAGTGCCCAGCTTCCGGTGCACACGCCACCTAATCGTCTGGATTGACGTGCCAAGGCTTGCAGCCAGGTAACGTGTTCGCGGGTAATCACGCTTTGGATGCCGATACCACCGCACACGATGACCGTGTCCGCGACGCAGGGATTGTTCCATGAAGCATCCGGCGTGATCGACACACCGTCACTGGCCCAGACAGGCGCTCCATCGGAGCTGAATGTATGCCAGCGATACAGCTCTCGCCCCGACAACTGATTGGCCATGCGCAATGGCTCGACCGCGGATGCCAAGGAAATCAGGGTGAATTGATCCAGCAGCAGAAAACCGACGGATTGAGTCGTACCGTCGGGCACGGTGGGCTTCGATGACATCGGGGGCATTTCCTGGCAGGGATCGGTTGCGGTCTGAGCGGCTGGAACGAGTAATACCGCCACGCTTGGCGTGGGCGGTATTACCATTTACGCGTGTACCTTTGTGGTTTATCCCACCGAGGTCACGCTCGCAGCCTGGGCGGGGTGACGCGACGTCAACAGGCCGATAAGGGAAATCGCCAACGCCAGTCCGATGGTTGAACTGACTTCGGTGCGGTGCTCCGGGGTGATCATCATGACGGCCAGCGCTGCGCAGATGAACACAATGACCAGCCAGGTCAGCC
This sequence comes from Pseudomonas sp. Sample_10, assembly GCF_004321495.1. Lineage (NCBI taxonomy): Bacteria > Pseudomonadati > Pseudomonadota > Gammaproteobacteria > Pseudomonadales > Pseudomonadaceae > Pseudomonas > Pseudomonas sp. Sample_10. The sequence continues at coordinate 5,324 of NZ_RCOE01000144.1, read as the reverse complement.
ATGGAAACAGCCACATGCGAAAGGTCAGCTCGATGTTCTGCCGACGCAACATTCGGCGCATGCGCAGCTGCGACACCGCAATGGCCAGGTACACCAGCAAGGCAATCGCACCGGAGCTGGCGAGCAGAAAGTTGAACAGCCCGGCGGGCATGAAGCAGCTCCACACAGTGATCAATGCGCCCAGCAGGGTGCTGGCAATGACTGCTGCACGCGGCACGCCTTCCGAGGAGGTTGCCTTCAGCGCTTTCGGCGCGTCTCCACGGCGGCCCAGCGAATACAGCATGCGCGAAGCAATGTAGATCGAGGAGTTCATGCAGCTGGCCACGGCGATCAGGACCACCACGTCCACCATGAACTTGGCGTGGGGAATGTTCATGATTTCCAGTGCGCGCTGGTAGGAACCTACCTGGGCGAGCAGTGGATCGTTCCAGGGCACCACGGAGATGACGACGAAAATCGATAGCAGGTAAAACACCCCGATGCGCCAGATCACCGAACGCGTGGCCTTGGCAATGTTCTGCGCCGGATTATTGGATTCGGCGGCAGCGATGGTGACCGCCTCGGTCCCAATGAAACTGAACATGATCGTGATGAAGGCACCTACCACCGCCGACAGGCCGTTAGGAGCAAACCCGCCGTGTTCGGCCATCAGGCCGCTCAAGCCGCTGACCTCTCGGTCGGGAACCCAACCCATCAACACGGCAAAACCCACGCCGATGAAACCAATGATCGCCACCACCTTGGCCATGGCAAACCAGAATTCGAATTCGCCGTATTTGGAAACGCTGAACAGATTGGTAATCACTAAAGCAATGATCGACACCAAAGCGAACAACCAGGAATCAATCTGAGGGAACCACTGGTTCAACACGTGGCCTGCGGCCAACGCTTCGATAGGGATCACCAGCACCCAGAACCACCAATACAGCCAGCCGATAGTGAAGCCAGCCCAGCGACCTATCGCTTGGTCGGCATAAGTGGAGAACGAGCCTGTGTCCGGGTTGGCTACCGCCATTTCCCCGAGCATGCGCATGACCAGAACGACGAGCAGACCGGAGAACAGATAGGCCAGCAGGACTGCCGGGCCAGCCGCTGCAATAGCGTGTCCTGAGCCAACGAATAAACCGGCGCCGATAATCCCGGCGATGGATAGCATTGTTACGTGACGAGGCTTGAAGCCCTGCGCCAATTGGCCATTGGAATCCTTTGAGCTCGGGCTAATCATTGGTTTATTTTTCTCTGCTGATCGACATTTAAGCGTGTTGATAACAGCGACGAACCATCATTCGTCGACTGCTGTGCACCCATTCAAAGCGGCACCGTTCAAACGCTGCTGTTCTTATCAAACCCATCATCGTGATGTGGTTTTTGAGATGAAAAGACGCGCCACCTTACCCGGCTTGTCCTACGATTCAGTTGCCTGTCCGCGTCGCCTCCTGGCCTGATATCGACACGCGAGGGTTCAGCGTTCATGCCTGGTACCGACAGGTCACGGAATGGCCGGGTGCGATGGCTTCGTTTTGACGAGGATGCTGTCAGGGCAGTGCGCAGGGGGGAGTGTGGTTCAGTGCGGTTTGAGTCAGGCTCAAGACCGAGGTGCTGCTATCGCGGGCAAGCCATGTTCCCACAGATTCAGTGGGAGCCGGGCTTGTCGGCGATGAACGATAACGCGATCTAGCGCATGAACTTCTGCGCCCAGCCAATGATGTTCTTCGGTCGTGGCGTCGCATACGTGCGCACTTTTGACGTCGACAACCGCAAACGCACCAACGACTCGGCAATGGTCACCGCCGCCGTTACGCCATCCACCACCGGCACCCCGGTACGCTGGCGAATCTGCTCGTCGAGCCCGGCCATGCCGCCGCAGCCCAGGCAGATGACTTCCGCTTTGTCCTGAGTCACTGCCAACTCCGCTTGATGCACGATGGCCTCCAGTGCGCGTTGCGGCTCGTGCTCCAGTTCCAGCACCGCCAACCCACTGGCCCGCACCGACGCGCAGCGATCCCAGAGACCCGAGAGTTTCAGGCGATCCTCGATCAGCGGCACCGTGCGATCGAGGGTGGTCACCACCGAGTACGCATGACCGAGAAACATCGCGGTACTCGCCGCGGCATCGGTGATGTCCACCACCGGGACGTTGAGCAGCTCCTGCAAGCCTTCGCGACCGTGTTCGCCGTATCCGGCCTGGATCACCGCATCGAATGGCTGATCGTAGGACATCACCCGGTCCATGACGGCGATGGCGGCCAGGTAGCTTTCGAAATTGCCTTCGATGGAGTCGGCACCGAAGAAAGGCGTCAGGCCAACGATCTCCGTGCCGGGCGCGGCCACCGCCTGGGCAGAGCGGGCGATGGCCTGGGTGATGGATTCGGTGGTGTTGACGTTGACCACGAGAATTCGCATGGGAGCTCCTTATAGCGGGTGGTTTCGCGGCCCGACGCTGGAGGGCCGCGATGGAGTCAGTGGCTGGCGTTGTCGACCGCAATGGCTTCGCCGCTGATGTCGGCGTAGTGCGGTTGGCGTTTGGCGATGATCAGGTAAAGCAACCCTGCAATCGCAGCGCCGATCAGCCAGGAGAATGGCGACACCAAATGAAAGCCCGGTACCAGTGCCAGGACGATGGCGATCAACGCTGCGGGAATAAACGCCGCCACGGCGCGCAAATTGACCCCACGGCTGTAGTAATAAGCGCCGTTCGGGTCCTCGCTGTACAACTGCGGCACGTTGATCCGGCCTTTTCGTAGCAGCCAGTAGTCGACCATGATCACGCCATACAGCGGACCCAGCAGGGCGCCGAGGCCAGAGAGGAAGTACACGATCACCAGCGGGCTGTTATAGAGGTTCCACGGCAGGATCAGCACGGCGATGGCCGCGCTGATGAGGCCGGCACGACGGAACGTCAGGTACTTCGGCGCCAGATTACTGAGCACGAACGCCGGGGCAACGAAGTTGGCCATGATGTTCACCGCCACGGTGACGATCAGGAATGCCAGGCAGCCGAGGACCAGGAAGAACGTGTTGGGAATCGAGGCGATAATCTCTGTAGGACTTTCAATAATGTGGCCATTGATCTGAAATTGAGCGCCGCACAGCAGGACAGTAATGGTGGCGAACACCAGAATATTGACCGGCAGGCCCCAGAAATTTCCGACCTTGATGGTTTTGCGACACGGCGACGAACGGGCGAAGTCGCAGAAGTTCAGGATCAGCGTGCCGTAGATCGCCAGCCACAGCGCACCCCCGGCAAAGATGTTGCGCCACATCTCGCCACCGCTCAGCGGTTCGCGAATTGACCAGGCGATGGTTGCGTCGGCCTGAACGTACATCCAGCCGGCGAGGGCGGCGACGGTCAGCAGAATCACCGGTCCGGCAAACGCCTCATAGCGCCGCACCATTTCCATGCCGTAGGCGAGGATCGCCAACTGCACGAACCAGATCGCCACGAAGCAGACCCAGCCCAGGGTCGACAGGCCGAGAATCGAGTCGTGGTCGTAGTCGGCGAAGCCGGGGTGGATCGCCGTCAGCAAGACGCGAAAGACCACCGAGGCCAGGTACGTCTGAATGCCGAACCAGGCGATGGCGATGACCGCGCGGATCAACGCAGGAATTTGCGCCCCGTGTATGCCGAAGCTGATCCGGCTGATGACCGGAAACGGCACACCGGTTTTCTGGCCCATGTAGCCAGACAGGTTCATGAAGAAATACACCAGCGCTGCGCCGATCCCCAGGGACAGGAGAATCTGCCAAGCGCCAAGGCCTAACGCATAAAGACCGATAGCAAACGAATAGTTGGCGATGTTGTGCACGTCGTTGGTCCACAACGCGAAGATGCTATAGCGACCCCAGCGCCGGCCTTCGGCCTTGGTCGGCGCCAGGTCTTTGTTGTGCAGGCGAGGACTGAGCACCACAGAGGAATCAAGGAACTGATCGACAGCGGTTGGTGGGGTGTGGGAGGAGGGCAGATCCAGCGCAAGTTTGTTGTTTGAAAGACTTGTAGGCATTCCGGCAGGCTCCTGATGCTCGACGCCGCGATGACTGTGCATGAGCGCATGGCTCGACAAATCTTCGTCGCGGTGTAGCGAATATCATTGGTTACGGGGCATCTGCAGCCTGTACGGGATAGGGCGCTTCAGGCTTGCGGATCTAAAGTGTGTGTATGTTTTGAATGTATTGTATACAAAACATGCATGCACTTAAGCGAGATCCATGCCAGCCTTACGTTCTATGAATTCCGTTGTTCATTTCGTTTTGTTATGGCTTTTCGCCAAGTCACTGAAAAATCGTCGATATAAATTGACCGTTTGAACAGGTATTTATTTCAGGAAGGGAATTTCTGCGCAAGGCTGACGCCGTCATGCACCAGCAGAAATGTAACTTTAGGGGGCGTTTAAACAAAAAGTGCACACATAAATGGCACCGATGGTGACATTCGTGTGTACACATTTGTTGAGAGGGTCATGCGTCCTGTAGGAGCGAGCCTGCTCGGGATGAACCCGAGAACGCATCGGGGTATCAGTCACCCAGCGTTATCGTTGACGACCATCGTCGGAACGCCGCCCGGAGCAGGCTCGCTCCTACAGTGGTTTATGTGTTGGATTTGCTGATGATGTTGCCGGCATGCAGCCCGCATTCTTTCTGGGTGGCTTCTTCCCACCACCAGCGGCCTTCGCGCTCGTGCTGGTTCGGCAGCACCGGACGAGTGCAGGGCTCGCAGCCGATACTGATGAAGCCGCGTTCATGCAGGCTGTTGTAGGGCAATTCCAGCATTCGGATGTAACCCCAGATTTCTTCGCTGGTCATTTGTGCCAGCGGGTTGAACTTGTACAAGGTGCGTTCCGGGGTGGAGAACGCGGTGTCGATCTCCATCACCGCAACAGCGCTGCGGGTACCGGGGCTCTGGTCGCGACGCTGGCCGGTGGCCCAGGCTTTCACGCCGGAGAGTTTGCGACGCAGCGGCTCGATCTTGCGGATGCCGCAGCATTCGCCATGACCGTCCTTGTAGAAACTGAACAGGCCTTTTTCTTTCACGAACGGTTCGAGCCTGGTGTAGTCCGGTGACACCAGTTCGATGTCGATCTTGTAGTGCTCGCGCACCTGATCGATGAAACGGTACGTCTCGGGATGCAGGCGGCCGGTGTCGAGGCTGAACACCTTGACGTTCTTGTTCAGCTTCCAGGCCATGTCCACCAGCACCACATCCTCGGCACCGCTGAAAGATATCCACAAGTCATCGCCAAACTCGGCGAACGCGAGTTTCAGGATGTCCTGGGCGGATTTGTTGGCATAGGTCGTGGCGAGTTCCACGACGTCGAACGTTGGGCTCA
>NZ_RCOE01000206.1:0-3891 GCF_004321495.1 Pseudomonas sp. Sample_10 | reverse complement strand
AAAGACGTCGAAGTGATGAACCCGGTGATCATGCTCGACGAGATCGACAAGATGGGCCAAAGCTACCAGGGCGACCCGGCCTCGGCGCTGCTGGAAACCCTCGACCCTGAGCAGAACGTCGAATTCCTCGATCACTACCTCGATCTGCGCATGGACCTGTCGAAAGTGCTGTTCATCTGCACTGCCAACACCCTGGATTCGATCCCCGGCCCGTTGCTCGACCGGATGGAAGTGATTCGCCTGTCGGGCTACATCACCGAAGAAAAAGTCGCCATCGCCAAGCGTCACCTGTGGCCGAAACAGCTGGAGAAGGCTGGCGTATCCAAAGGCAGCCTGAGCATCAGCGACAATGCGCTCAAAGCCTTGATCGACGGTTATGCCCGTGAAGCCGGGGTGCGTCAGCTGGAGAAAAACCTCGGCAAGCTGGTTCGCAAAGCGGTGATGAAGCTGCTCGACGATCCCAAAGCGGTGATCAAGCTCGGCCCGAAAGACCTCGAACCGTCCCTTGGCAAACCGGTGTTCCGCAATGAACAAGTGTTGTCGGGAACGGGCGTGATCACCGGACTGGCCTGGACCAGCATGGGCGGCGCGACCTTGCCGATCGAAGCGACCCGCATCCATACCCTTAACCGCGGCTTCAAGCTCACCGGGCAATTGGGCGATGTGATGAAGGAGTCCGCGGAGATCGCCTACAGCTACGTCAGCTCCAATCTGAAGTCGTTTGGCGGCGACCCGAAATTCTTCGATGAAGCCTTTGTGCACCTGCACGTGCCGGAAGGTGCAACACCGAAAGACGGCCCGAGCGCCGGTGTGACCATGGCCAGTGCGCTGTTGTCGCTGGCACGCAACCAGCCACCGAAAAAAGGCGTGGCCATGACCGGCGAGCTCACCTTGACCGGGCATGTGCTGCCGATTGGCGGGGTGCGCGAAAAGGTCATTGCGGCGCGGCGGCAGAAGATTTTCGAACTGATTTTGCCAGAGGCCAATCGCGGTAATTTCGAAGAGCTGCCGGAATATCTCAAAGAAGGCATTACCGTGCACTTTGCCAAGCGGTTTGCGGATGTGGCGAAGGTATTGTTCTAAGCCGGCAACCCAATACCAAAAAGGCCAGGCTATTGCCTGGTCTTTTTTTGTGCATTTGATCAACACCTTGCGAATTGAACTATTAAGTATAAAAAGATCAACTAGCACCGCAATTTAAATCTAAAAAACTAGCACATTTGACAGTATCCTCTCAAAAGGTGTGATGCTAACTTTTCAATTCAAATCATTCCTAGTTACTGACAGGCACACTCCATGACCAACCTGAAACAGGCTACTCGATCAGAAGCTACCGGTTACCTCAAGGCTAAGAGAAACAATGAGGAATTCTTCAGTTCCGAGGTCGTTTTCGCAAGCCGCTATGACAAATGGATTGAAATTGAGGCGCACATCAACTTCGCCCTTCCAGATCCAAGGTTTTTCCTGTTGGATATCGATGAAGCCACGCCAAGCGGACAACAGAACTTTGTGCGGGGAGGGTATTTGCGCTCCGTTGAGTATCACAGCGGAAGCTCTATGCAATCTGCGTACGAAGGAACTTTCACGGCCAACTTAAATAATTCGACTAAAAGGTATCAACTAACATTTAACCTGAAATTCTATGGTCACGATAAGCTCGAAATCGAAGGTGAGCTCGACATTACGGGCTTACATCCTTAATCAGCCTCACCATTCCCTCCAAACCAGAGCCTGATTTGCCAACATTCTTCTCCAAGGCTCTGGTCACACTTTGTCTCATCTCGGTTATGCTCGCCGTTCGTCGTGAACGCCGGAGCTACTGACCCTATGTCCCCCATTCGTCTGTTTGTCCCTCTCGTACTCGCCTTGCTGGCCGCTTGCGCCACGCAACCGAAACATAACGTGACGGTGGAGAAACAAAGCGAATGCCCGGTGAAACTCACTGCTGGGCAAAACCTGATCCTGACCTTGCCGAGCAATCCCACCACCGGCTACCGCTGGGCGATCCAGGATTCGGCCGGGGGCGTGTTGCGCCCGCTGGGGCCAGAGGTTTATCGAAACCCCGAAGATGCGGGTGTGGTGGGCGCTGCAGGCGTATCGACCTGGCGTTTTCAAGCCTTTGCCGCTGGCACCGGGCGTTTGCGCCTGACCTCACAACAACCATGGGCGCCGGAAGTGCAGCCGGTTGATTCCTTCGACTGCACTGTCTCGGTCAACTGATCGTGGGCTGGCTGATTCTGGCACTGATGGGCGCGGTGACGTTCCTGTATGGCTTGAGCGTGCATGCTGCGATGCTCTGCCTGCTGGTCAAGCCGTTGCCCGTATTGGCTCTGCTCGGTTGGCTGCACGATGCGCCGCCCGGTGAGTACCGCCGCTGGATCAGCCTCGGTCTGATTTTTTCCCTGCTGGGCGATGTGTTGTTGGCATGGCCGGGGGATTTGTTCGTGTTTGGACTGGGTGCGTTTCTGGTTGCGCACCTGGCCTATCTCAAGGCCTATCTGAGCGATTGCCGACGCCTGGCCGTGCTACCGCTGGTGCTGGCCCTCGGTGTCGGCGTCGTCCTGCTGGGGATTCTGATTTCCAACGGCCTCGGCCCATTGCTGGTGCCCGTGATTGTCTATGGCACAGCCATCAGCGCCATGCTCTGGCGCGCCCTGGCCCGACTCGGGACCGACGTGCCCAAACGCTCTGCGCTGCTGGCGGCAGCGGGCGCGGTGGCGTTCGTGTTCTCCGACAGCGTGATTGGCATCAGCCGGTTTGTGATGCCATTTGATGCTGCCCCTTATGTGATTATCCTCAGCTACTGGCTGGGGCAATGGGGGATCACTGCCTCGGCGTTCCCCCAAAGATCACGCTAACCATTGTGGCGAGGGAGCTTGCTCCCGCTGGACTGCGAAGCGGCCCCGAAACCATTCAACCGCGCTTCAACAGATTCACCCCACCAGCCGGGTTTGCGACTGCTGCGCAGCCGAGCGGGAGCAAGCTCTCTCGCCACAATGGTGTTTCTTTGCGTTGACCGGAGTGAACTCCAGCGGTTTATCAGACAACCCGCGCATCCCCGCGCCAACTTGGCTAAAATGCCGGCCTTTTCCACCTACGCCGCTGGAACCGCCGTGAGCAAAGAACCCGATCGCCTATTCGCCCAGCCTTTGGCCCAGGTGCCTGACTTCGCCTTCAACGAAGACGTGGTACGGGTGTTCCCGGACATGATCAAGCGCTCGGTGCCGGGTTATCCGACCATCGTCGAAAACCTCGGCGTGCTCGCCGCGCAGTTCGCTCAGCCCAATAGCGTGCTGTATGACCTCGGCTCGTCGCTCGGCGCAGTGACCCAGGCGCTGCGCCGGCATGTGCGCACCGAGGGTTGCCGGGTGATCGCTGTGGATAACTCCGCGGCGATGGTCGAACGCTGCCGCGAGTACCTCAACGGCCAGGATTCGATGTTCCAGGAGTTGCTGCCGGTCGAGGTGATCGAAGGCGACATCCTCGCCCTCGACTTCCAGCCTACCTCGGTGGTTGCACTGAACTTCACCCTGCAATTCATCGCCCCGGACCAGCGTAGCGCATTGCTCAGTCGCATCCGCCACTCGCTGCTGCCCGGTGGGGCATTGATCCTCTCGGAAAAACTGCGCTTCGAGGATGAGCAGGAGCACGCGCTGCTCACCGACCTGCACATCGCCTTCAAACGCGCCAACGGCTACAGCGAACTGGAAATCGCCCAGAAGCGCAGCGCCATCGAAAACGTCATGAAGCCCGACAGCCTCGAAGAACACCGCGAACGCCTGCTGGCGGCCGGGTTCTCGAAAGTCGTGCCGTGGTTCCAGTGTCTTAACTTTGCCTCGTTGATTGCCTTGCCATGATTGATCTGTCCCCCCTCGCCCGCCGTCTGGCCGG
>NZ_RCOE01000038.1:0-835 GCF_004321495.1 Pseudomonas sp. Sample_10 | reverse complement strand
GAGAAGCAGCCGGCCATGTGCTGGATCATCGGCACGATCGGGTTGAGCATCGCGCTGCTATTGCCGTCCTGGCGTACTTCACCGTTGATGGTCAGGCGGATGCCGATGTCAGTCAAATCAGCGAACGTGCTGCCGGAAACGAACGGAGCGATCACCGCCGCGCCATCGAAGGACTTGGCGATTTCCCAGGGCAGCCCCTTGGATTTCAGCTCGGCCTGCTTGTCGCGCAGGGTCAGATCCAGCGCCGGGGCAAACCCGGAGATGGCGTCGAGCACTTCTTCCACACTCGGCTTGGTCGACAAGGGCTTGCCGATCAACACCGCGATTTCCGCTTCGTAATGCACCGAACCGCGCTCGGTCGGAATGCTGAAACCGCCTTCCAGCGGCACCACGCAACTGCCCGGCTTGATGAACAGCAGCGGCTCGGTCGGTACCGGATTATCCAGCTCCTTGGCGTGTTCGGCGTAGTTACGGCCGATGCACACCACTTTTCCCAGCGGGAAGTGAATGCGCGTACCGTCGACATACTGGTGCTGATAGCTCATTACCGACTCCTGCTTCGTTGGCTCTTAAAGTTCGAAAAATCAAACAGCGAAAATCTTGCCCGGGTTCATGATGCCGTTCGGATCGAACACCGCTTTGACCGCTTTCATGTACTCGATCTCAACCGGCGAACGGCTGTAGGTCAAGTAATCACGCTTGGTCATGCCCACGCCGTGCTCGGCAGAAATCGAACCGTTGTACTTCTCGACGGTTTCGAACACCCACTTGTTGACGGTGGCGCACTTGGCGAAGAACTCGTCCTTGCTCAGGTTTTCCGGCTTGAGGATGTTCA
>NZ_RCOE01000230.1:0-3928 GCF_004321495.1 Pseudomonas sp. Sample_10 | reverse complement strand
CGTTCCCACGCTCTGCGTGGGAATGCCTCAACGGACGCTCCGCGTTCGGCTCTGGGTGGGACGCGGAGCGTCCCGGGCTGCATTCCCACGCGGAGCGTGGGAACGATCAGCTATACGCCACGGTTTCGGGTTTTACGACTGCTTCGCAGCCGAGCGGGAGCAAGCTCCCTCGCCACAGGTGTCCACTGTTCTCTAGTCAACTGTCTTCTTCTATGTCCAGCAGCAGGTTTTCCAGCGCCTCGCGATACTCGCCCGGCGCTTTCCACATGCCTCGCTGTTGCGCTTCGAGCATGCGTTCGGTCATGTCGCGCAACGCGTGGGGATTGTGCTCGCGGACAAAATCCCGGGTGTCCGGGTCGAGCAAATAGGCATCTGCCAGCAAGGCGTACTGATGATCGTCGATCAGCTGTGTGGTGGCGTCGAAGGCGAACAGGTTGTCGACAGTCGCAGCCATTTCGAAGGCGCCTTTATAGCCATGTCGCTTTACCCCGTCGAGCCACTTGGGATTGGCTGCCCGCGAGCGGATGACCCGGTTCAGCTCTTCCTTGAGCGTGCGGATTTTCGGCAAGTCCGGCTGGCTGTGATCGCCGTGGTAACTCGCCGCCGCGGTTCCGCTGAGGCTTTCCACCGCCGCGAGCATACCGCCCTGGAACTGATAGTAGTCATTGGAATCGAGCAGATCGTGCTCACGGTTATCCTGATTTTGCACAACGGCCTGCACTTGGCCCAGGCGTCGACTGAAGGGTTCTCGGGCCAGGGTGCCCTCGTCAGAGCCGCCATAGGCGTAACCGCCCCAATTCAGATAGACCTCGGCCAGATCCTCACGGCTTTGCCACAGCCGGCCATCGATAGCGCCCTGCACTCCTGCGCCATACGCGCCGGGTTTGGCACCGAAAATTCGCCAACCGGCCTGGCGTCGGGCCGATTCCTCATCAACCCCCGATTGCAGTAACGCTGCCCGCTCGGCACGGACCTTGGCCGCCAACGGATTGAGATCGTCAGGTTCATCCAGCGCAGCCACCGCTTGTACCGCGGCGTCGAACAAGCGGATCAGATTGGCAAAGGCGTCGCGAAAGAAACCGGAAACGCGCAAGGTCACGTCCACTCGCGGCCGATCGAGCAAGCTCAGCGGCAGGATTTCAAAATCGTCGACGCGCTGACTGCCGGTAGCCCATACCGGGCGCACGCCCATCAACGCCATGGCCTGTGCGATATCGTCGCCACCGGTGCGCATGGTCGCGGTGCCCCACACTGACAGGCCGAGCTGACGCAGATGATCGCCATGATCTTGCAGGTGGCGTTCAAGAATCAGGTTGGCCGATTGAAAACCGATGCGCCAGGCGGTTGTGGTCGGCAGGTTGCGCACGTCCACCGAATAAAAATTGCGCCCGGTGGGCAGCACGTCCAGCCGTCCGCGACTCGGCGCGCCGCTGGGGCCGGCTGGCACGAAGCGGCCGCCCAAGGCATCGAGCAGGCCGCGCATTTCTGCCGGGCCGCAGGCGTCCAGGCGTGGTGCGACCACTTCGCGCAGATTGTCGAGGATGGCCTGGACCTCGGACCAACCCGGCCCCTGCAGGAGCGAGCCTGCTGGCGAGGGTGTGTCAGCTGCGTTGGCGTCGACTGACACGCCATCGCCAGCAGGCTCGCGCCTACAGGGATCGGTCAACGCCTGCGAGATCAGTTGTGCGGCGAACAACTCAAGGCGTTCGCGGGTATCGCCAGCGGTGCGCCAAGCTTCTTGGGTGAGGTTGTGCAGTTCAATTGGTCGCGGCCCGGTCCATGGTTCGGCCAACACGCAATCCAGCGGATCGAAACCCAGCGAGAATGCCTTGGCCAAAGCGCGCAGCAAGCTCGATTGCGCACCACGCCCGTCACCCCGGGGGATTCGCAGCAATGCCAGCAACGTATCGATACGCAAGCGCCCGACCGGCGACTCGCCGAAAACATGCAAGCCGTCGCGGATCTGCGATTCCTTCAAGTCACACAGGTAAGTGTCAAGGCGCGGCAACCAGATCGCCGCATCGGCATCGCCGTCGAGTTGTTCGTCCAGTTGCAGTTCGCGGTCGATGTGGGTGTCGCGCACCAGTTGCAGGATGTCGCGCTGCAACTCGCGGGCGCGACGCGGATCGAGCAATTGCGCTTCGTAGTATTCGTCGGCGAGCAACTCGAGATTGCGCAGCGGGCCGTAGGTTTCGGCACGGGTCAGCGGTGGCATCAAGTGATCGATGATCACTGCCTGGGTCCGTCGCTTGGCCTGGGCGCCCTCGCCCGGATCGTTGACGATGAATGGATAGATGTTGGGCAGCGGCCCGAGCAATGCATCCGGCCAGCAGTGTTCCGACAGGCCTACCCCTTTGCCCGGCAGCCATTCGAGGTTGCCGTGCTTGCCGACGTGGATCAGCGCGTGGGCGCCATAGGTGTTGCGCAGCCAGAAGTAAAACGCCAGATAGCCGTGGGGCGGCACCAGGTCCGGGTCGTGATACACCGCGCTCGGGTCCACCTGATAGCCGCGCGCCGGTTGAATGCCGACGAAGGTCAGGCCGAAACGCAGCCCGGCGATCATCATTCGGCCGTTGCGGCACATCGGATCGTTTTCCGGCGCCCCCCAGCGAGCCAGCACCGCGGCGCGATTCGCTGCGGGCAGTGCGTTAAACATTTTCAGGTAATCATCCATTGCCAGACTTTGCTGGCAGGGACGCTGGTCGAGAGTGTCCAGGTCATTACTGACACCGCCAAGCAATTGCTCGATCAGCGCGGTGCCGCTGGCCGGCAATTCGGCGGGTAGCGGATAGCCTTCTTTATGCAGCGCTCGCAGAATGTTCAGGGCAGCGGCCGGCGTGTCGAGGCCCACACCGTTGCCGATGCGGCCGTCGCGGGTCGGGTAATTGGCGAGGATCAGCGCCACGCGCTTTTCAGCATTGGGCAGGTGTGCCAGGTCGGTCCAGCGCCGTGCGAGCTCGGCGACGAAGTCCATGCGTTCGGGTTGCGGGCGGTAGCAGACCACATCCGATTGGCTGCGCTCACTGCGCCACGCCAGATCCTTGAAGCTGATCGGTCGGCTGATAATCCGCCCATCCAGCTCTGGCAGGGCAATGTGCATCGCCAGATCACGCGGGCCGAGGCCTTGTTCGCTGGCGCGCCAGCCCGGCTCGTTGTCCTGGGCACAAATCGCCTGGATCACCGGGATATTGCGGCGAAATGGTCGCAAGTGCGGCGCTTCAGGGCTGGACTGGGCGAAACCGGTGGTGTTGAGAATCACCGCTGCTTCAGCCTCGTCCAGCAGGTCCTCGACCACCGTCAGGCAGCCGGGCTCTTTCAAACTGGCCAGCGCGATGGGCAACGGATTCAACCCGGCAGCCTGCAAACGCTGGCAAAAAACATCGATGAAACCGGTGTTCGCCGCTTGCAAATGCGAGCGGTAAAACAGCACGGCCGCCACCGGTTGACCCGCCTGCCATTCAGCCTGCCAGTCAGTCAATTCGACGGTGTTTTTTTGCGGATGGTAAATCGCCGTGCGCGGCAACGCTTGCGGCTCGGCCCAGGCGTAATCCCGCGCCAACCAACGATTGGCCAGGCAACGGAAAAAATCCAGTGCGTTGCCCATGCCGCCCTGACGAAGAAACTGCCAGAGCCGATCACGATCCTCGGCACCGACGGTGCTCAGGTCACTGAGTTCCGGGTCCGGACGATCGTCGCCCGGCACCAGAATCAACTGCACTCCACGCTGCGACAATTGCACCAGCCGCTCGACGCCGTAACGCCAATAGGCAATGCCGCCGTGCAGCGAGATCAGAATGACCTTGGCGTGGCGCAAGACTTCATCGACATACAGATCAACCGAGGCATGATTCTGCACCTGCATCGGGTTCGCCAGGCGCACGCTCGGATAATCGTCGGGCAACTGCTGCGCCGCTTCGGCAAGCAGCGC
>NZ_RCOE01000225.1:0-845 GCF_004321495.1 Pseudomonas sp. Sample_10 | reverse complement strand
CCGTAATCGGCCACCTGGAAGATCGGCGCTTCTTCGTCCTTGTTGATCGCAACGATCACTTTGGAGTCTTTCATGCCGGCCAGGTGCTGGATCGCGCCGGAGATACCGACGGCGATGTACAGCTGTGGCGCAACGATCTTGCCGGTCTGGCCGACCTGCATGTCGTTGGGTACGAAACCTGCGTCGACCGCGGCGCGCGAAGCACCAACGGCAGCGCCCAGCTTGTCGGCCAGGGCGTACAGGTGTTTGAAGTTGTCGCCGTTCTGCATGCCGCGGCCGCCGGAAACGACGATCTTGGCAGCGGTCAGTTCCGGACGATCGGACTTGGCCAGTTCTTCGCCGACGAAGCTGGAGATGCCAGCGTCGTGTGCAGCGCCAACGGATTCAACCGAAGCGGAACCACCTTCAGCGGCAACCGGGTCGAAACCGGTGGCACGCACGGTGATGACCTTGACCGCAGCGTTCGATTGAACGGTCGCGATGGCGTTACCGGCGTAGATCGGACGCTTGAAGGTGTCAGCGCTTTCTACCGAGATGATCTCGGAGATCTGGTCAACGTCCAGTGCAGCGGCAACGCGCGGCAGGATGTTTTTGCCGTTGGAAGTGGCGGCAGCCAGGATGTGGCTGTAGCCCTTGCCCAGTTCAGCAACCAGTGGCGCGACGTTTTCCGGCAGCTGATGCGCGTAAGCGGCGTTGTCAGCGTTCAGGACTTTGCTCACGCCTGCGATTTTCGCAGCGGCTTCAGCCACGGCGCCAGCGCCTTGGCCTGCAACCAGCACGTGGATGTCGCCGCCGATTTTGGCAGCGGCAGCAACGGTGTTCAGCGTGGCCGGGGCCAGCACTTT
>NZ_RCOE01000059.1:111273-112399 GCF_004321495.1 Pseudomonas sp. Sample_10 | reverse complement strand
TTAGCGAAAAACATCTCGCGAAAGCTTGACCGTGAACAGAGTATCTACAGGTTTCATTGAGAATGCCCACAGGTCAGTCCACTGATACGCCACTGCACGTACTGCCTTAGAATCACCCGACGCACCCTATAACAACAACGAGAGTGACCCGATGATGCAAGCTCAACTGTTAAGTCAGCGCAGCAGAGTCTTCGACCATGCCGACCCTTATGCGGTCTCGGGCTACGTCAATCAGCACGTCGGTAATCATTGCATTCTCATGCCCCGTGCTGGCAGTCCGCTGGCCAGCCTGGACCATCGCAAGTTCGCCAGCCTCGACCTGTGCCGTATCAGTTACGGTGCCAGTGTGCGCGTGACGTCCGGTGCGCTGGACAGCATTTATCACCTGCAAGTGCTGCTGCGCGGCAACTGCCTGTGGCGTGGACATGGCCAGGAGCATTACTTTGCCCCCGGCGAATTGCTGCTGATCAACCCTGACGATCCTGTCGACCTGACGTATTCCGCCGATTGCGAAAAATTCATTCTCAAAATTCCGACCCGCTTGTTTGAGTCGGTCTGCGACGAGCAGCGTTGGCGCTATCCGGGGCAGGGCGTGCGGTTTGTGGAGAACCGTTATCAGCTCAATGAACTGGAAGGTTTCGTCAACCTGCTGGCAATGATCTGCCAGGAGGCCGAGTCCACCGAGCAGATTCCCAGGGTGCAAGAGCATTACACACAGATCATCGTCAGCAAGATGCTCAGTCTGATGAAAACCAACGTCTGCCGCCTTGAACTGGGCTCACAGACGGCCACGTTCGAGGCCATTGCAGATTACATCGCCAGTAACCTCAAGCGCGACATCGACAGCGAAGAACTGGCGCGCCAGGCGCATATGAGCTTGCGCTCGCTGTATGGCCTGTTCGAGCGCAATGCCGGTGTCACGCCGAAAAACTACCTGCGCCAGAAACGCCTGGAGCGCATCAACGCCTGCCTGAGCGACCCGACTTGCAACGTGCGCAATGTCACGGAAGTGGCGATGGACTATGGCTTCCTGCACCTGGGACGGTTCTCCGACAGCTATCGCAAGCAGTTCGGTGAATTGCCTTCCGATACCCTCAAACGCCGGCATTGAGTTCACCCGATAATG
>NZ_RCOE01000059.1:0-111263 GCF_004321495.1 Pseudomonas sp. Sample_10 | reverse complement strand
CGGTGAATTGCCTTCCGATACCCTCAAACGCCGGCATTGAGTTCACCCGATAATGTGTGGCGAGGGAGCTTGCTCGCGCTCGGCTGCGAAGCAGTCGCAAATCCGAAGGTCGCGGTTTTTCTGGTTCAGCGACGTTGCAGGTTTTGGGGCCGCTGCGCGACCCAGCGGGAGCAAGCTCCCTCGCCACAGGATTGACGTCGCGCCTGCAACTGCACAAAACGGATAATGGTCTGCTTCCTGCACCTGGGACGGTTCTGCGACAGCTATCGCAAGCAGTGCGGTGAATTGCCTTCCGATACCCTCAAACGCCGGCATTGAGTTCACCCGATAATGTGTGGCGAGGGAGCTTGCTCGCGCTCGGCTGCGAAGCAGTCGCAAATCCGAAGGTCGCGGTTTTTCTGGTTCAGCGACGTTGCAGGTTTTGGGGCCGCTGCGCGACCCAGCGGGAGCAAGCTCCCTCGCCACAGGAGTGACGTCGCGCCCCCAACTGCACAAAACGGATAAAGATCTGCATCCAGCGGATAGTCCACCCCATTGCCCCGTCCTAGCATGGCCCTGCCTGAACAATAACAATGGAGGCGGCGGCCATGACCCTGCGACCCGAATATTTGCATTCCCTGCTTGAAGACGATCCCGAGCAGGGCCTCTATCGCTGCAAACGCGAGATGTTCACCGATCCCCGGTTGTTCGATCTGGAGATGGAACACATCTTCGAAGGCAACTGGCTGTATCTGGCCCACGAAAGCCAGATCCCCAATATCAACGATTTCTACACCACCACCATGGGGCGCCAGTCGATCTTCATCGCGCGCAACAAGGACGGTGTACTCAACGCCTTCATCAACGCCTGCAGCCACCGTGGCGCGACGCTGTGCCGGCACAAGTCCGGCAACAAAAGCTCCTACACTTGCCCGTTCCATGGCTGGACCTTCAACAACTCCGGCAAGCTGCTCAAAGTCAAGGATCCGGCCAACGCCGGCTACCCGTCGAGCTTCAACTGCGAAGGCTCCCACGACCTGACCAAAGTCGCACGTTTCGAGTCCTATCGCGGTTTCCTGTTCGGCAGCCTCAAGGCCGATGTGCTGCCGCTGGTGGAGCATCTGGGCGAGTCGGCGAAGATCATCGACATGATCGTCGACCAGTCCGCCGACGGCCTGGAAGTGCTGCGCGGTTCTTCGAGCTACATCTACGAAGGCAACTGGAAACTCACCGCCGAAAACGGTGCCGATGGCTATCACGTCAGCTCGGTGCACTGGAACTACGCGGCCACCCAGAACCAGCGCAAGCAGCGCGAGGCCGGTGACGAAAACCCGACCATGAGCGCCGGCAGCTGGGCCAAGCAGGGCGGTGGTTTCTATTCCTTCGACAAGGGCCACATGTTGCTCTGGACCCGTTGGGCCAACCCCGAGGACCGTCCGCTGTACGAGCGTCGCGACGAGCTGGCGCAAGACTTCGGCAAGGCGCGCGCTGACTGGATGATCGAGAACTCGCGCAACCTGTGCCTGTACCCCAACGTCTACCTGATGGACCAGTTCAGCTCGCAGATCCGCATTGCCCGGCCGATCTCGGTCAACCGCACGGAAATCACCATTTACTGCATCGCGCCGAAGGGCGAGAGCGACCATGCCCGTTCGAGCCGGATTCGTCAGTACGAAGACTTCTTCAACGTCAGCGGCATGGCCACGCCGGACGATCTCGAGGAGTTCCGCTCCTGCCAGACCAGCTACCAGGGCAGCGTCACCACCTGGAACGACATGTCCCGGGGCGCCGAGCACTGGATCGAAGGCGCCGACGAGGCGGCAAAGGAAATCGACCTGCATCCGCTGCTCAGCGGCGTACGCACCGAGGACGAAGGCCTGTTCGTGCTGCAACACAAGTACTGGCAGCAGACCATGCTCAAGGCCCTGGCTGCCGAGCAGTCGAAACTGATCGCCGTGGAGGACGTGCAATGACCATTTCCTATGAAACGGTGCGTGATTTTCTCTATCGCGAAGCACGCTACCTCGACGACCGCCAGTGGGACGAATGGCTTGAAATGTATGCCCCCGACGCGACCTACTGGATGCCGTCCTGGGACGATAACGATGAGCTGACCGAAGATCCGCAGCGGGAAATCTCGCTGATCTGGTACGGCAACCGCACGGGCCTTGAAGATCGCATCTTCCGCATCAAGACCGAGCGTTCCAGTGCCAGCGTGCCGGACACCCGTACCTCCCACAACATCAGTAACATCGAGCTGCTCGAACATGCCGACGGACTGTGCAAGGTGCGCTTCAACTGGCACACCCTGAGCTTTCGCTACAAGACCGTCGACAGCTATTTCGGCAGCAGTTTCTACACCCTCGATGTGCGGGGTGAAAACCCGTTGATCAAGGCCAAGAAAGTGATCCTGAAGAACGACTACGTTCGCCAGGTCATCGATGTTTACCACTTGTGAGACTGCCGTCATGACCCATTCCATCGCGTTCAATTTTGAAGACGGCGTCACTCGATTCATCGACGCCAACGTTGGCGAAACCGTGGCCGATGCAGCGTACCGCCAAGGCATCAATATCCCGCTGGACTGCCGCGACGGTGCTTGCGGCACCTGCAAGTGTTTTGCCGAAGCCGGGCAATACGATTTGGGTGAGGAATACATCGAAGACGCCCTCAGCCCTGAAGAAGCCGAGCAAGGCTTTGTCCTGACGTGCCAGATGCGCGCCCAGAGTGATTGCGTGGTGCGGGTGCCGACGTCATCGGAGGTCTGCCGCACCCGTCAGGCCAGTTACGACGCGACCATCAGCGCCGTACGCCAGCTGTCCGACAGCACCATCGCGCTGTCGATCAAGGGCGAGTCATTGAGCAAACTGGCGTTCCTGCCGGGGCAGTACGTGAACCTGGGCATTCCCGGCAGCGAACAGACGCGGGCCTATTCGTTCAGTTCGTTACAGCGCGATGGCGAGGTCAGTTTCCTGATCCGCAACGTGCCGGGCGGGCTGATGAGCAGCTTCCTCACCGGCATCGCCAAGGCGGGCGACAGCATGAGCCTGGCAGGGCCCCTGGGCAGTTTCTACCTGCGCGATATCCGTCGTCCGCTGCTGTTACTGGCCGGTGGCACCGGGCTGGCGCCATTCACTGCGATGCTGGAGAGAATCGCCGAGCAGGGCAGTGATCATCCGTTGCATCTGATCTATGGCGTGACCCACGATTTCGACCTGGTGGAACTCGACCGCCTGGAAGCCT
Source organism: Pseudomonas sp. Sample_10 (assembly GCF_004321495.1). Lineage (NCBI taxonomy): Bacteria > Pseudomonadati > Pseudomonadota > Gammaproteobacteria > Pseudomonadales > Pseudomonadaceae > Pseudomonas > Pseudomonas sp. Sample_10. Next base: position 108,041 of record NZ_RCOE01000059.1, on the reverse strand, counting down.
TTGCCGCACGCATCCCCAACTTCACCTTCAGCGCCTGCGTCGCCAGCCCCGAGAGCCAACATCCGCTCAAGGGCTACGTGACCCAGCACATCGAGCCCAAGCATCTGAACGAGGGTGATGTCGATGTCTACCTGTGCGGTCCGCCGCCGATGGTCGAGGCGGTCAGCCAGTTCATCCGCGAGCAAGGCATCGCGCCGGTGAACTTCTACTACGAAAAATTTGCCGCCAGCGCGGCGTGAGACTTGCGCGGGTAACTGCTTCGACAACCCATCCATGCAGGAGCGGGCCTGCTCGCGATGAGTTCGGCACCGACCGATGAGGTAAACATGAACAGATTTCACGAAAAAGTCGCGCTGATTACCGGTGCCGCGCAGGGCATTGGTAAGCGCGTGGCCGAGCGCATGGCGGCGGAAGGGGCGAAGCTGATACTGGTCGACCGTTCCGAACTGGTGTTCGAGCTGCAGCAACAATTGGCGCCGAGCAGCCAGGTCCTGGCGCTGACGGCCGACCTCGAACAATACGATGAGTGCAACCGGGTGATGCAGACCGCCGTCGAGCGTTTCGGGCGCCTGGATGTGCTGATCAACAATGTAGGCGGGACAATCTGGGCCAAGCCTTTTGAGCATTACGAAGCGTCGCAGATCGAAGCCGAGGTTCGCCGTTCGCTGTTTCCGACGTTGTGGTGCTGCCATGCCGCATTGCCGTTCATGCTGGGGCAGGGCAGCGGTGCGATCGTCAACGTTTCGTCCATCGCCACCCGCAGCATCAATCGCGTGCCATACGGCGCGGCGAAGGGCGGCGTGAATGCACTGACCGCCTGCCTGGCGTTTGAAACCGCCGGGCGCGGCGTTCGGGTCAATGCCACTGCGCCGGGCGGCACCGAAGCGCCACCGCGGGTGATTCCGCGCAACAGCGCCGAACAGAGTCCGCAGGAAAAGGTCTGGTATCAGCAGATCGTCGACCAGACAATCGACAGCAGTTTGATGAAGCGTTACGGCACGCTGGATGAGCAAGCAGGCGCGATTTTGTTTCTGGCCAGCGATGAAGCGTCTTATATCACCGGCATGGTCATGCCAGTGGGCGGTGGCGATCAGGGCTGAGAAGACACGAGTTAGAGGCGACGCTGAAACGCTTTGACGATCCTTCGCGTGGCTTCGCTGGTGTTGAGGTTCTGCACGGCATCCAGCGGGTACCAGATGCAATCGAAGATTTCATTGAGTGGCCGGGCTGCGGGGTAGCCCGGCACTGAGGCCTCGAAGACGTGGTGCCGGGTACTCTCGGTTTCCAGTTCCATCAGGTACAGCATGTCATCGGCATCTATCCCGGTTTCTTCTTGCAATTCTCGCAACGCCGCGGCAGCAGTGGTTTCACCGGGTTCGACTTTTCCCCCAGGCAGCGTCCAGCGACACCTTGGTTTGCGCACCAGCAAGATGTGTCTTTCCAGCTCGCAAATGACTGTCGCGCGTACTTTCATGGGTTCCAGACCAACTGCTGTCATGAAATTGTAACAAAACTGCAATGATCGGGCCGCTTTTGCCTTCTCTTGTTGTTGTTCTGAGCGGTGTGTGACCCGAAAAGTGCCGTTGTTTTGGCAAGCGGCTAAATCGACGTCTGGTCGTCATGACGTCCAGGGGTGGGTGTAAGGTAAGTGTGTTGACCTTGGATTCATTGTCGAGATGGAGGTGACCATGAGTGTTCCGATGTTGAACAAGATGCACATGAACGGTTACGACGTACTTAGCGTAAACAACGGCCCATGGCGGGTTTGCACCAAAGGTGATCGTCTTGGGTCATTTGCCAGCCGAGAAGAAGCATTGGCGTTTGCGGCGTCACTTCCCGGCTACCGATCAAAGTCGAACAAAAAAGCGAACAGCCAGTAAGCTGATCAAGCGTACGCAAAAGCCCCGGCACGCCGGGGCTTTTTATTGTGTCGGGGCGTTTGCCCGGTAACGGCTACTTTTATTCAGCCTTGTTGCGGGTGATGATCTTGGCCTTCACTTCCTCGGCATAGCCAGACAATCGTTGTTCATCGCCCTGGAACAGGTCGCACAGGCGCTTGACGGCCTCTGCATCGACATCGTTGCCGGTCAGGCGTAATTGCTCGGCGATGCGTAAAAGTTCTACCGCCGACCATCGCAGATCTGATGCAAGCCCTTGCAGATCACGCCGAAGCGCTTGTTCGCTCTCGTTAAGCCACATGATGTTCTCCTGAAACGCTGTGCTACGAAATTTTAGACCCATTAGCGTGACGGGGCGTTGTGTTTGTCATGCCCCGAGCGGCTTCCTTTGGTCGGGAAATTTGCGCGATCGGAAAAATTCGTTGTCGTAGTGAAGTAGCGATTTTCCTCAGGGCGGGGACAGGGCAAATGACGGCAACCGATGACTTCCGGGCGCATGCCCACGAGCTGATCGCCGATCTGGATGCGGCCACCAGCGAAATGATGAATCTCATTTCCGGCCACCAACTCAGCGGTCCGGAATGGGAGCGGGTCACGCGATGGCAGCATGAAGCCTACGAGCGCTGGATGACATATCTGAACGAGCGTTCATACCCCGACCCTGGCGAACACAAGTCCGATGGCTAAGGCGCGGCGCAGCAAATCAGCCGATAGCAAATGGCTGTCGGTGCGGGGACAGGCTACATTTCATGTTTTCAGGATAAGGATGCTTTATGCAGAGGCGGATGTTGTGGGGGGCGGCTGTGGTATTGGCGTTGTTGGGGGGATGTTCGTTACCGGCGTCGGTGGTGCCTGGGGAGCCGAATGTCAGTAAGTACAGTGAAAAAACACCCAAGGTCCTCGCCGGGTGCGTATTGCCGATTTGGCAGCAAGAAGTTTCCAACACCACGCAGTCGTCGATTTCCAATGGCTACCGGATTACCGCACCCAGCATCATTACCGCCGACGAGGTTCTGGACATCGTGAAATTCAAGGACGGTAGCCGGGTGTCCTTGTATCAAGGGCCACCCTGGGCGAAATCCGGCGCATTGCGCCAGGCAGTGCGTGACTGCCTGTAGCCTTCAGTCGCCGATGTCAGTGACCTGGATGAGTTGATCGTCGCCTGCCTGGGCACTTGCCGTGCCTTTCTTTTCACGGCGATCATTCATCCAGTCGTCTACCTGCGAATTGAACTCGGCCGGCGCTTTGCGCCCAACCTTTCTGGCGATATCCAGAATGGTTTGCTGGGCGAGGGCGTCTTCCATGCGCTTTTGCGCGGTCATCATTGCAGCGTGCACCGAGCAGTGCCCTTCAAGTGCCCAGTCGGGGGCTTCACCCTCAAAAAGCGCACAGCGACCGCGAATCTCCCGGCAATCGAAAATGGCCTTGCGCCCATCGATGGCGTTGACGATATCCAGCAGCGAGATCTCGTCGGCGGGCCGGGCCAACTTGAAGCCGCCACGCACACCCTCGGTGGCGACCACCAGTTTTGCCTTGGCCAGTTTGGTGAAGATTTTTGCCAGGTAGTCCAGAGGCACGCCTTGCAGTTCCGCAAGGTCGCGCACGCTCGCTTCACGCGTATCGCCGCGATTGCCCACCAGAAAAATCAGGCAGTGAATCCCGTACTCAACACCTGCGCTGTATAGAGACATCTCGATCTCCGACTAAATTTGTCGCAAATATTAACAGCTGATTCCCTGCCTTACAACGAACCACTGCCTCCTCACTGGCATCGACAGGCCTCCGAAGCTGTTGGTTTAAAGGAGTTTTATCGGTGTATCGATTTGATTGATTGGAACCATTTCGAAAAAATTGTTGCGGCATTCAACTCGGACAAATAGAGTCGCCGTTGTCAGGTCGAAAGCCATGCGCCGCGTTTACGAGAAACGTGTCCATCGACTCCTGATCCTTCAACAAATCTAATTGTCCCTGGAGTGATGAATGAAACAGCACATTTTGGTAATCGGCGCAGGTTTCGGTGGCATGTGGACCGCTTTGAGCGCCACGCGCCTGTTCGACATTCACGGCCACGAAGACTTTGAAGTGACCGTGCTGGCTCCCCAGGCCGAATTGCGCGTGCGCCCTCGCTTCTACGAACCGAACGCCCATCAACTGGCTGCTCCCCTCGGCGAATTGTTCGATGTCGTCGGCGTGAAGTTCATCAAGGGCGCCGCCGAGACCATCGACGTCGCGCAAAAACGTGTGGGCTACATCGACGCGGCGGGTGAAAAACAGGTCTGCATCTACGACAAACTCGTTCTGGCCACCGGCAGCCGCCTGGCATTGCCCGGCACTTCGGGTGTGGTTGAGCATGCCTTCGATGTCGATCAGATCGAGCAGGCCGTGCGCCTGGAAAACCACCTCAAGTCCCTGGTCGACCAGCCAGAAAGCCAGGCACGCAACACCGTCGTGGTGGCCGGCGGCGGTTTCACCGGCATCGAAACGGCGACTGAAATGCCCACTCGCCTGCGTGCCATCCTGGGTGACAGAGCGGACATCAACGTGATCATCGTTGACCGTGGCAATAAGGTCGGCGGTTCCATGGGGCCGCAAATCGCCGAGAAAATCGCCGAAGCCAGTGTTCAAACCGGCGTGAAGTGGCATTTGAACGCTTCGGTTGTCGCTGTCGATGAAAACGGCGTGACCTTGTCCGATGGTCAGCGCATCGATGCCAAGACCGTGGTCTGGACCACTGGGGTGCGTGCCAGTTCGCTGACCGAACAGATCCCCGCTGAGCGCGATCATCTGGGCCGTCTGCATGTCGATGCGCACCTGAAAGTCATTGGACAGGATGACATCTACGCCACCGGCGACGTTGCCTATGCGGCCACCGATGACATCGGCAACCACGCGTTGATGACGTGCCAGCACGCCATTGTGTTGGGCCGTCATGCCGGCAATAACGTCGCGGCGCAGATACTGGGGGTGGACCCGACGCCGTATCGCCAGCCCAAATACGTGACTTGTCTGGATCTGGGGGCGTGGGGGGCGGTTTATACCGAGGGCTGGGATCGTCAGGTCAAGCTGACGGGGCAGGAGGGCAAGGAGCTCAAGACGCAGATCAACACGGTTTGGATTTACCCGCCGGTGGCGGATCGTGAGGTGGCTTGGGCGGCGGCGGATCCTTTGATTCCGATTGCCTGATGGCTTGAATTTGAACTGAATCCTGCCTGGGGTTTCCTGGGTGGGATTTTTTTTTGCCCAAATCGAGCCATTGCCGGCATGAAATTAATCGTGTACTTTTTCATGAAATTACAACTATAAAATTTCATGGAGCCGGTATGTTTCAGCAGTCCACCCAACACATCGCCAGCTATTACGCCCATACCTGCGCAAATCAGTTGCCCATTCGACCGGCTCTTGAAGGCGAGCAATCCGCTGAGGTGGTGATTATCGGCGCCGGTTTCAGTGGCCTGCACAGCGCATTGCGTCTTGCCCTGGCGGGCAAGCGTGTGATTGTGCTTGAGGCCAGTCGCGTGGCGTGGGCCGCATCGGGGCGCAACGGTGGTCAGGCGATTCTCGGCTGGTCGTGCGACATGCCACCGCTGGAAGCTGCGCTGGGTTACGAGCGCGCGCGGCAGATGTGGGAGGGCATGCGCTGGGCGGCGCGGGAGTTGCGTGAACTGCCTGCGCGGCATGGGTTCGATTGTGACTATCGGCCCGGACACCTGTGGACCTCGGTGATGCCGAGACGGGTGCGCCTGCTCACCGAATGGCAGCACGAGGCCAGTCACAAATGGGGCCACGACGGCTTGCAATTCATCCCCCGTGAGCAGTTGCCCGACTGGGTTGCCAGCGAGCGCTATCAGGCGGGTCTGTTTGATCCCGAAGGCGGGCACTTGAATCCGCTGAAGCTGGCGCTTGGGCTGGCCGCTGCGATCGAGCGCGCCGGTGGGGTGATTCATGAACACAGCAAGGCTCTCGAATATCGTGAGGAGGCGGACGGATACGTAGTGACCACCGAGCGCGGCCGGATCCGTGCCGATGTGCTGGTGTTGGCCTGCAATGCCTACCTGGATCGGCTCGACCCGCAACTCTCGAGTTGTGTGCTGCCTGTCGGTACTTACCAGGTGGCCACCGCTGAACTGAGCGAAGAACAGGCCGCGGCGTTGCTGCCGAGCAATGTCTGCGTCACCGACAATCAGTTCGTGCTCGATTATTTCCGTCGCACCCCGGACAACCGGCTGCTGTTCGGCGGTGGCTGCACGTATCTGGGCGGCATGCCGAGAGACATCGCCGCAGCTACCCGACCGTGTCTGGAGCGCGTGTTTCCACAATTGAAAGGCGTAGAGCTGGAGTTCGCCTGGGGCGGTCATATCGACCTGACGCTCAAGCGCACGCCTGACATCGGCCGGCGCGGCGACCTCTATTGGTTGCAGGGCTACTCCGGGCACGGTGTGTTGCCGACCCTGGCCGGGGCGCGGGCGGTGTCCGATGCGATATTGGGCCGGCAGGAGGAACTGGCGCTGTACCAAGGCTTGACCAACGGCAGCTTTCCCGGCGGCAAGTACATGGCCGCGCCCCTGGAAGCCATCGGCAAAGCCTGGTATCGGCTGCGCGACAGCATTTGAAACGAGGGAAACCTTTAGATGGACATGCAGGAAGAAATATCGGCGCTGGCGATCCTGATTCAGGACCTGCGCAAACACAAGAAATACACCCTCAAGGAACTGGCGGACAAGATTGGCCGGTCGGTGGGTTTTCTGTCGCAGGTCGAGCGCGGCTTATCCCGCCCCACGGTCGCCGACCTGACGGCCATCAGCGAAACCCTCGGCGTGCCGACCACCTATTTCTACAGCTTGCCCAAACCCATGGCCTTGCCCTGGGTGACCCGGCCGGATGAGCGTCGCACGCTGTATTACGCCGATGGCATCACCGACATCATGGTTTCGCCAAAAATGCGCGCGTCCTTTTCGATGCTGGAAAGCCGGCTGGAGCCCGGCGCGAGCAGCGGCGACCGACACATGAAAGACAGCTCGGAGCAGGGCGGCTATGTCCTCGAAGGCGCGTTGACGTTGTGGCTGGATAACGATGAGCCGGTGACCCTGCACGCCGGTGACAGCTTTCAACTCGCCAGTCATGCCCATTGCCGTTACGGCAACCTGTCAGACCAACTCACCCGCGTACTTTGGGTTTACACCTGATAAAAACGACAAGGAACAGAATGATGGATGCTGTGTGCTCTGAACTGCTGGCCGAAGTGCGTGGGTTTCGTCAGCGCTACCCCGATGTGCGCTACGTCGACCTGATTTCCCTGGACATCCCGGGGCATTTCTACGGCAAGCGCTACCCGATAGAAATGCTCGAAAAAGTCGCCGCTGGCAGCGCGCTCAAGTTGCCGCAAAACTGCGTGTTGCTTGGGACCCAGGGCGGGTTGTTCAAGATCGGCGACTACTGCTTCAACGACGGCGACCCGGACGCGCTGCGTCGCCTGGTGCCTGGTACGCTCAAGTTGGTGGGCTGGGAAAAACAACCGCTGGGGCAAATGCTGATCACCTCCGACGGCACCGAAAAGCCGATCGTCTTCGAACCGCGCGAAGTGTTGGCGCAGGTGCTGGACCGGCTCAAACGCAAAGGCATTTTCCCGGTGGTGGCGTTCGAGTTGGAGTTCTATCTGTTCGACAGCCAGTTGCGTGATGGTTTGCCGCAGTTCGCCCGCGATCCGTTGACCGGCGATGCCGATGATCAGCCGAACATGCACATCGAACGCCTGTCGCGTTTCGCCCCGGTGCTCGACGAAATGGTCGAGAGCGCGCGGGCGCAAGGTATCGATGCCACGGTGATCACCGCCGAACTGGGGCCAGGTCAGTTTGAAATCAATTTCGGCCACTGCGATGACGGGCTGCGTGCCGCCGACTGGGCCGCCCTGTTTTGCCGCAGTACCCGTGGCGTGGCGCTCAAGCACAACTACCGCGCCAGTTTCATGGCCAAACCGTACTTGCAACATCCGGGCAGCGGCATGCATGTGCATGTGAGCCTCTACGACAAGGCCGGCAATAATCTGTTGGCGGCGAACGGACAGCGCGCGTTGCGCCATGCCGTGGCCGGTTGCCTGGATGTGTTGCCGCACTGCATGCCGATCTTCGCACCGAACCACAATGCCTTGCGTCGTCTGAGCGCTACGGTGAACGTCGCTTCGCGCGCCAGCTGGGGCTTTGAAGACCGTGATGCCTGCCTGCGGGTGCCGGACTCCGACGCGAAAAACCTGCGGATCGAACACCGCCTGGCCGGTGCCGATGCCAATCCATACCTGGTGCTTGCAGCCATTCTGGTGGGGCTGGAGCAGGGGCTGGAAGGGGAGTGCGAGCCGATTGCACCGCTGAACGAAGACCGCAGCAGTGGCATCGATTTCCCGCTGGAAATGCTCGAGGCCGTGCAGTCGATGCAGAATCACTCGCCATTGCGCGCTGGATTGGGCGCAGAGTTTGTCGATGTGTATTGCGAGAACAAGCGTCAGGATCACCTCGCGTTTCTGAACGACATCAGTGCAAGGGAGTACCGCTGGTTTCTTTAGTTAAAGAGGTTTCGAGGTTAACCTTAAAAAATATCAGGATATTTAAAGGCTTATAAACTTTAGTAACTGGCTGGTTAAATAAAATATCTTGTTACAGCGCGAAACATTGCGTAATATCCGCGCCGCGTTCACCACCACGGTTTATGCATTTTTAAGTCCCGGGCGTCCATCAGCTGCCCGGGATTTTTTTTGCCTGGTGTTTTTGCGTCTATCTAAACGGCCGTGCAGGCCAAATCAGGACTTCGCTTCCTTGGTCCCCAGTACGTCGCGAATGTTGTCCACGACATTGCTGTCCTTGATCACATCGTTCAGCCATCCTTCGAGCGGCATGTTGCCCCATTTGATCGCGCGTTCGATCAGGTAAGGGACGGGGCTCTGCGGCTCGGTCTGCTTGAAGAACTGCGCGATACCCGCCAGCAGGGTGAACGCCTCGTCGCGGGATTGCGGTGTGGTACGCAACGGTGTGACTGGAATGTCTTGCTGGGTCTGGGTCATTGCAGCTCCTGTGGGTTGTGCGCCCGCGCTATCGGAGACGGTCGGCGTGGGAGCGGCAGGGGGCGGGTTCAACTCGATACCCCGGTCCTTGAGCAGTTTTTCGGCCAATTGGCCTGCGCGGGACAGCACGTCCATGAGCCCGGCAAAACTCGGCGCTTCAGGGCCGAACAGACGATCAGCGGTGCTCTGCAATTGCTGGCACGCGTTCAGGCTGGCGGCAATTTCGCTGGCCTTGCGGCGCAAGTGATCCGAGTCAGTCAGCACCACCGAGCGCTGGAACACCTCAGCGTTGATCTTGCCTTCGTCAAGGGCGGCGCGCATCGCCTGAGGGCTTTGCAGGGCCAGGTTCTCAACGTGCCTGGATTCGTCATAACGAAGCAAACCGTACTGCTGGCCTTGGGTGATGGGCAGTCCGCCGACGACATCGGCGAGGGTCGTCTTCATCCACGACAGGCGGGCAGCGCGCTCATCGACGCCATCTTCGAGGGACGGAAAGAGATCGCCCCAGAAATTATCCAGAATGCGTTCGGCCAGCGTCAGGCCAAACGTGATGCCGTTGAAATGGTGTTTGTGCGCCAGGCCTTCGCTGAGCCAGGCGACAAGCATCAGGTCCTTGCTCTGTCGAGCCAGGCCTTGGGCAGCCAGGGTGATGGTCAGATCCCAGTCAGATGACTTCAGATCGGTTTGCCAGTCACCCTGGGTCAAATAATCGGGGTCTGCTCGCCGCGCTTCTTTCACCTGATCGAACAAGGCGGAAAAGCTCATGTCTTCGCCGCTCCCCTGATTGATGGGCGCGGTCAGTTCGGCCAGCGAAAGGTCGTTGAGAAATTCAGACATAGGAAACTCTGATCAAAATAAAAGAACACCGTACCCGCCAGGCAGGCACGGTGCTGAAAACGAGCCGCCGGGGCGGCCCGTCATTGCCACGGTTTTATGCGAAAACCTTGTTGGCAGTGCGATCCCAACCACCGGTGACGTTACCGCCGCCCTGGCCATCGGCACGGCTCTGCTGGGTGTAGGTGGTCTTGATGCGAGCGAAGTTGAAGCTGATTTCTTCGATCGGCAGGTCGCCAACCGCTTTGTCTTCGCCGTTCTGGCTGCCACCGGCGACCGCTTTGACCGAAGACACCACGACTTCTTCCAGGTTGATGGTCAGGTAGGTCACCTTGTCACCACCAGCGCGGTTCACATTCAGTTGGATCTTGGCGATGTGCGTGCCTTTGCAGCAGGCTTCGAACAGCTTGGCAGAAGCCTTGTCCACGGCTTTGCGGATGCTGAAGTCGCTCAGCGCTACACGCTCAGACGAAGCACCGCCCGACGAACTGGCCGTCGCGGAGGTGGCCTGGGTTGCGCCGTACTCGTAGCCGAGCACTTCGATCCAATCCTTGTGTTTGTCGTCCAGTACTTCACCAGGAATGCCGTCGATCTGGATGTATGCGTCAAATGCCATTTTTAGTTTCTCCTTACCTTCATTTAAAGGTTGTCACCTGCAAACAGATCACAGCCCTTCGTTTAAACCTCTTTGAAACGATCAAGAGAGGTGTGTTACGCCAGCCCGGGATTGGCCCGGGTAGCGGTTTTTCTTCATTGCACGTGGCGTCTCAATTGAGTGCCCGTACTTCGATTTCTACCCGCCGGTTAGGCTCCAGGCACTGAATCAGCTGAGCCCTTGGCTGCTGCATATCGCACCTGACCAAAGGCTTGGTGCTGCCTTCGCCGACGGCTTCCACCAGCTCGCCGGGAACGCCTTTGCCCACCAGGTAGGTCTTGATGGTTTGTGCCCGCTGCTTGGATACCTGCAGGTTGCCTTGTGGGTCGCCGAGTTGATCGGCGTGCCCGGCGATAATGATTTTGCCGATGTTGGGTGTGCTCAGAAGCTTGCCGGCGATCGCGCTGAGCTGGCTTTGACCCTCGGTCTTCAGGCTCTGGAAGTCGGCGCGGGCAAAGGCGAACAAGGTGTCCGACTCCAGCGTGATGGTCTCGATCGAGCGCAACGACTGGGTGAGCAAACTGTTGATGTAGTTGCGTGAGCTGGAGATCAGGAACGCGTTGTCGAGGATCCGTGGCACGTCCGGCTCGTGAATCTGATCGCTGTAGAAATTGATCTGCCGGCTGGCGAACTCATAGTCCTGATTCGTGGTGGCGACGGCGGCACTGCCAACCTGGCGGGCAATCGCCGGATACCAGTAATCCGGTATTTTCGCTTTCAGGAACCCAGGGTCGGCCTTGTCTCGTTGTGCGCGCGACAACATGACGTAGGTGTCCAGCGTCGACTTGCCAAATGCGGCGATGGACTGCGCCCGGTTGTCATTGGGCAACGCTTTCGACTCGACGCTGTCCACGCCTGTCACCGGCATCAACTCTTTGGCGTTGCGCTGATAGACCTTGAGCGTGGTCAGCAGATACAACGAGCGCGTCAGGTTGTCGGCCGTGGGTTTGAGCATCACGGTTTCCAGCCGATTGAAATACTGGCCGCGTACCACTGGCTCTACCTTGTGGCCTTGGTATAGCCCCAGGCGCAGGCGCAGTGGCACGCCATCGTCGTGATGCTGCGCATAGTAATGTGCGGTCCACAAACGCAGGCGATCGAGGGTTTGCCAATCGGTGTACTGCCCGCTGGCCGAGTGATCGTCGGCACTGGCCTGGGTCAGCTCTGCCGAGATGCTTTGCAGGGTGTCGCGGTTATTGACGTACGACCAGCTCAACAGGCTGCACAGCAGCACCGCGACCAGGCCAGCGCCACCGATCCATGCCGCCTTGCGCCGACGCTCGCGGTGATTGGTGGTGTATAGCGCCACCAGGTGTTGATCGGGAATGATGACTTTGCGGAACAGACTGTTGATGAACAACGGTCGTGGTTGCGCGTTGCCGTTGGCGATCTCCAGATCCTGTTCAAGCGAGAATCGCTCGGTCACCTGGCGCGCGTGTCCGCCCATTTCCGGTTGGTCGGCATCGAGGGCACTGGTGAAATAAAAGCCACGCAGCAGCTCTGCATTTTGATAAGGGTTGGCGCGCAACAACGCATCGACGAACAGCTGCAGCCGTGGCTTGAGTGCCGCCAGCTCCAGCGGGAAGCGGTACACCGCCGAATCCTGGCGGGTGATCTGGATGTCCTGCGTCACCAGTTGCTGGCTCGCCACTTGTTGCCAGTAGCCGATCAGCTCGTCCATCGCGACGCCGAAGCGCTGACCCCAATCAGCCTGCTCGTAGCCCTTGTGGGAAAAGGTCTTGCCCATGACTTCGCCGCGCGCGGTTTCGTCCAGCTGGCGATAGAAGGGCGCGAAACCCGGCACCAGGTCGCACTTGGTAAACACCAGGTAAACCGGCAGCCGCACTTCCAGCAGGGCATGGGTTTCCTGAATGCGTTCACGCAGGCGCTTGGCGATACGTTCCTGGTCTTCCAGCGAGGATTGCAGGATGTCGTGGATGCTGACGGTGACGATCAGGCCATTGAGTGGCCGGCGTTGCCGATGCTGGCGCAGCAATTGAAGGAAGGCCCGCCATTTGCCGGCCTCTTCCTGGTTGTTCATGTAGCGACCGGCCGTGTCCAGAAGGACCGCTTCGGAGCTGAAGAACCAGTCGCAATTGCGTGTGCCACCCAGACCGGCGACGCGCACGCCCTCACGCTCGGCGTAGGGAAAATTGAGCCCCGACTGGTAGAGCATGGTGCTTTTGCCCGCTGCTGGCTGCCCGACCACCAAGTACCAGGGCAGGGCATACAGTGCATCTTTGGCATTGCTGCCCCGAGGCTTGTTGCTGTGCAAACGTTCGATGCTTTGCAGCAGTCTTTCGCGCAACAGGCTCACTTCTTCGCGATCGGCCGGGCTCGCATTCAGCACGGCCTGATCGGCATCCTCTCGCAGCAATCCTTCGAGGTTGTGATGTCGGGACACGCCTCGGTAAAGCAGCAGCACATAGCCGGCCGACAGCAACAGGAACACGCCAATGCCCGTCAGCAGACTGTTGAGCGAACTGAAATCAAACGCACGCCCGATGCCCCACACCACGAAGATCGTGAGGAAAAAGCACACCCCGAGAATGTAGGGTTGATAGCGCAGGAAGTAATATTTGATCTTGTTCATACGGACTTCGAATCCAGGGCATCGACAAAACGGTCGATAACGTCACCCAGTGGGCGGTCGATTTCGGGAAAGGCGTGTTTGCGGTGGTGCTCGTCGAAGGCATCGAAAGAGGCCAGTACGTCGTAGCTTTGCGAACGCTCACTGATACCTGTCAGCACGCGATAGGCATCGCTGGTGTGGCGTGAGGCAAAACAGATCAGCCTGGGGCGCATGAAGTCGTCGGCCAGCAGACTGACCTGCGGCGCTGTGCGTTCATGGGACATTTGCGTCAGCCATGTGACCCATAAGTCGGCGGTCGGATTCTTCAGGCCTCTTTCTGCGGGCAAGGGCAGGGCGATGCCGATAGGTGTCGCGTCAGCCAGGTGCCGTCTGAAGGCCAGAAGCCGGGTCAACACGGCATTGCTGACGAACTCCGGGTAGGCACCTTCGAGCGCGGTACTGATATCGCGCAGATTGAAATTCACCAGAAACTTGTCATGCACGCGCCGGAACAACTCGAAGTCCTGTCCTTGCAATGGACGCAAGGCCTTGATGCGTTCGAACAGCACCGACGTGCTTTCACCCTGGACGGCCATGTGCAACAAGGGCCTGATCTGTCCGCTGAACAGTTCGCCGAGGGTGAACGGATTGACCAAAGGCTCGGCCTCGCTGGCCTTGAGCGTCTGGAAAATGAAAAACGGATAGCGGCGTCCGCTCGAATCCTTGGAACTGATCAGCCCGCCCAGCAACCAGTTACCGCTGCGTGCGCGATAGCTGAAAAAACATACCGGCAACGCATCGAACAGTTCGCGCCAGTCCTCGCGGTGTTGCAAGGCGGCGAGAGCGCCTTGCAACCAGCCGTCGAACTCGCAGACGTCATCGCCTGCGCCTTGCAGGCTGACGAAGTCCGGGCTCGCGGGGACTTTTCCGAAGCAGCCGATCATTGGCCGGATCCCTGATTCAAGGTTCGGCTGCTCACAACGGACGACCTTCTTTGGCGTTGAGCGCACTCAAGGCTTTGACGTTGGCCAGGTCCGTCAACTTGACGCCGCCGTAGTTGCGCACGGCGAGGCTGACCGGGCCGCTGTTGGTGTTCCAGCTGAAACGTTGCTGGATACCGTCGAGATCGCTGACCCGTGCGCTGTCGTTCATGCGCAGCAGGCCCCAACGGCCCGGGTAATCGAACACCGTGATGCGCTCGCCGGTCAGGGTCACCACATCCAGGCGTGCGCCCGGCGTGGTGGTTGTGCCCGGCCATGAGAAGCGGCTCCAGCTGGTCTTGCCGTTCCGGTAGTGCTGCACCTGGCCATCGAGGGTGAAGATGATGTCGGTCAGGTTGGCAGAGGGTTCGAGCATGATTTCGAAGCCGTTGTCGCGGTCCGACAGACTGGCGATCACCTGGCCCAACGAGCTGGCCTTGTCGATGCTGTTGACCATGTTCGGGTTGACCAGCGGCGCTGCCTTGCTGTCGCTGCCCATTCCCAGGCCTTCGCCACCGGACAGGTTGCCAATCTCGTTACGCTTGAAGTTCGGCAGCAGCCCGGATTCCGGATCGACAAAACGCTGCAGGTCCTTGACCGATGCTTCGTTGCGGCTGCCGGCGGCAATCGGATAACGGTGGGCCATCACCTGTTCCCATGGCTTGGCAATCTGCTGTGCCCAGGCTTTGGCAATCTGTTGGCCGGCCGGGTCGCGCAGGGTTTCCCAGGCAAACTGGATCGGCAGGCTGAACAAACCCTGCAACGCAGTGGACAGGCCGCCCTGACTGGTGTCGACAGTGGTCTCGACGTAGTTGCGCACGTTGGTCACTTCGCTTGGCAGCCCTTCGAGGGTTTCGCTGATCAGCTGCTTGCTGCTTTTGCCGACGTCCTGGGAGCGCTGGATGTTGTTCATCCGCACCTTGAGTTTGCGCAAGGCCGCCAGGTATCGATCCATGATCGTACTGTCGGCGCCTTCGGCGTTTTGCACGGCAAACACACGTGACACAGGCTCGAAGCGTTTCGCCAGACTGCCGTCGTCAACCGCCGGCAAAGGCGATATCAGCGTGCTTGGCGAGGCATTCTTGCCATCGAGAATACCGCTGACGCTGCTCCAGAATCCGTCGTCAGGCTTGATGCCTGCTGGCAGGGTTTCCCGCGGGGCAGGGACATCCCACTGGGTGTTGTCGTTGACCGCCGCCAGGAGAATTTTCACCGGCGAATTCTGCACATCGCTGAGCAGTGACAGTTGTTGGGTCGCATTGGCCATGTCAGTGAAATGGCGAACGCCGACGCTGTCGATCAGGGTGTACCAGGCCTGTGTGTAGTCGCGCTTGTAGCGCGTCATGAACTCACGGATGAAATTGGCTTTCTGCACGATGCTGTCGGCGCCTTCGCCGTCGAGCACCCAGTCCGATTCATTCTGCAGATTGCCCGACACCAGTTTGATCAGCTCCGGCTTGACGAATTGCTCCCAGCCCTGACGGGTGAAAATCGCCGGCACCGCTTCTGTGCCGTAGAGCAACTGTCGGCCTGGCAAGGGCACCAGATCGCTCAAGCCGACCGCCGGGAACTGGCGACTGGATTCCAATTGCAGGCGCAGGTATTCGCGGTCCACCAGCGAACTGGAAATCATGAAGGACTTCAGGCTGTTGCGGGTCTCACTGATGAGCTGTTCGTTGCGTGACAAGGTCGGCGCCTGACCGGTCTTGAGCAGCTGCACATACACCGGCGCGTTGTCCTGGATCACCGCGCTGCTGACCGCGTTGTCGCTGCTGGCCGTGTTGGCCCAGGCGACCGGTAATGCAGCACTCACGAATTCGGGATCCGGATGCGTGGCGGGTTGGGTCAGCATCAGGTAGAGCTTGAGTGCGTTGTAAGACTCGATGATCGACGCAACCTGGCGCTCATCCAGCCGTCCCAACATTTCTTCGGACAGTGAAAGCCCGCCGGTAGTCGCCGACAGTTCAGCGGCATCGCTCGCTGTGGCAGGGTTGCGCAGCGCTGTCAGGGCTTCGCCGCGAGCCTTGTTTGCAATACCCCGGGCGGCGCCATTGAGGCGGCCGGCGACATCACCGGTGCTGCGCGGCAGGTTGTTCAGGCGGGTCGGCAGTTTCTGCCCCTGCGCACGGGCTTTGGCTGAGCCGGTTTTGGAAGTCGCAGGGGCAAAGTTGTTCTGCGGGTCCATGGTTTTTGCAAACTCATTGAACGCGCGCATCTGCAATTGCAATTGCAGGGTGATCGGTTCCAGCGCCTGAGTGCGCAGTTGCTGCAAGTAGGCGGTTTGTGCAACGCGGTAGACATCGTCACCCCGGTACAGGCCGGCGCCGAGTTGCAGCGGCACGCCTTTGGCTCGGTGCTTCTCGATGGCGGTGAGTTGCTCGCGCAGCAGTTCCAGGCCGTGGCCCGACGCGAGCAGTCGCGTGCTGTCCGGCGATTGTTGCAGTTCGGTCAGTTGTTCGCGCAGTGTCGCCAGCCACTGACGGTTGTTCTGGAACGACAGGGTTTGCCAGCCGATGAACGCGAGTCCCGCCAGTACCGCCAGACCCAGCAGGGCAGGGCTGGCGGACTTGTTCTTGCCGAATCGCGACTGGTAGAGGGTCAAGTCGCGGTCCGGGAAAATCACCCGACGGAACGTATCGGTGATGAAGTAGCTGCGGTCGCTGATTTTCCGGCTGCTGCCTTGCGCCTGTTTGTCGTGCTCGGGGGCGGGCTGCAAGGCGAACGACTCAGCCAGATCATCTTCATACACCTGGCTCAGTTGCTGGTCGGTCTGCAGGGCACTGGTGAAATAGAGTCCGCGCAGCAACAGTGGCGCACCACTGCGACGGGTTTCGGCGAAATGCTGGAGAAATTGCTCGAGCACGCCCGACAGCTCGGCGAAATAGTTCGGGAAGTTCAGCAAAGCGCTGTTGGCATCGGCGCCCAACGCAATCATCTGGGCATCGACGTGGCGACGGATATGGCTGTGCAGGTTGGCCAGCTTGGCATCCAGCACCGGACGCAGGCCCTGGTTGCGGATCTCCGACAAACCGAAGGTCATGCCCAGCGGTTGTTGTCGTTCGTTCAGGTCCAGGCCTTCAAACGCCTGGCTGAACCCCGGCAGCTGATCAGTCTTGCTCAGCATCAGGTAAATCGGCGGGTTGGCCTCCAGGCAATCGTTGTATTCCTCGATGCGCGAGACCAGTTGTGCGGCGAGCTCGTTGCGCTCGGCAGCACTGCACGCCAGCAGTTCCGGCAGGCTCACCACCAACACCAGACCATTGACCGCGGCCTTGCTGCGTTGTTTTTTCAGCATGCGCAGGAAAGCGGCGAATTCGCTGGCCGACGGGTCGTCCCGCAGATAACGGCCGGCCGTATCGATCATCACGGCCTCAGGGCTGAAATACCAATCGCAGTGTTGCGTACCGCTTTCGGTGTCGTTGGCACTGCTGGCAATGTTCGCCGACAGCCCCGAGCGGGTCAGCAATGAGGTCTTGCCCGCGGCCGACATGCCGATGACCAGGTACCACGGCAAATCGTAAAGCGCCGACGAACCGCCGCCGCCAGCCGAACGATCAGCGCGCAGCATGGCGATGGCGTGCTTGAGCCGCTCGCGCAGCACTTGCTGATCTCGGAACTCACCGGTGGAATTGAGCGACCGGTCGACTTCGATCTGCACCAGGTTTTCGAGGTTGTGTTCAGCCCGGATACGCTTGTACTGACGCAGCACAATGATCAGCAGGTAAAAGGCGCTGACGATCGCCATCGTCTCCAGCGCATAACCGCGCAGCCAACTCACCCGCGGGGCCACGAACCAGCTGACCGCCAAGCTGATCAGCCACAGGACGGGGATGAGAAACCAAAAACTTTTCAACAAACGCAATAATGTCTTCATGTCTTCCTGACTCGGTTACCTGACCTGTGCTCAGGCACTGAACAGCTGGCTGATTTGTTCGGACAGCGCGGCGACTTCTTTGCCCAGCAGCCAGTCCAGCGTCAGGTAAACACCTGCGCAGACCAGCGCAATCAGCGCCAGGTAGAGCCAAAGCGGAACTTCATGACGCAGCATCTGCGAAACCTGGTCTGGCAGTGCCCAGTCGGGCGAGAGTGCCTTGGGCGTCTTGCGAAACCGCGCGATGTCCTGGCCCAGGGTATTTGCCAGGTAACGCAATTGGTCCTTTTGCCCGATGCTGAATTTGCCTTCGAAACCCAATGCCAGGCACAGGTGGTAAACCTCGAGTACATCGAGGTTCTGTTTGACGTCGCCGCGCAACGAATCGATTTTTTCGAAGAAACCTTCACCGGCCAGGTGCACGCCGAAGTAGCGGAATTGCAACGGCTGCAATTCAAAGTGGCGGCGCAACTCGTTGTCGCCGGAGCGCAGCACGCTTTCATCGAGGAACGCACACAGCGCGTACTGGGTGTCTTTGACCTGTTCAACGCTGTAGTCGGCACTGCGCGCTTCACGCTCCAGTGTTTTGAAGAAAGCGTCGACGCTCGCTTCAAAGGCGCTGACCGAGGTCACTTGCCGACCCTTGCGCACGATCAGCGCCATGCTGATGAAATCCTGCACCAGGTCTTTGAGCGTCGGTTTTTCGCTGGCAGCCGCAACGGCGCCTTGCAGTACGGCTTCGGTCATTTGAGTACCGCCATCAGTTCAAGCTTGAGGTTGGTGAACGCGCTGGGCGCATAGAAAGAAATGGCCTGGGCACTCATCATGCGTTCGTAGACCCGGCCATGGGGCTCGATGGAGAAATAGTGATTGTCCAGTCGCACCGGGATCGCATTGGGCAGGCGCGTCGAGTGGTTGAGCGTGACGCCCGGCATGGCGCTGTTGACCACCACTTCGATGTCCTCCGGCGAGCCGACCTTGAACGCCCGCGGCACCAGTTCCAACAGGCTTGCGCCTGGCATGTCGGCATGCACGGAAATGTAGAAATCCGCCTCTGCCAGCCGTGGATCGTGCAACTGCCCTTGCCAGTACGAGGGCTTGGTCTGCGTCAGGTTGATCACCACGCACTGGTTCGGCACGACGTTGTCGAGCAGCACGCGAATCATTTCGTCGAGCTTGACCAGCGAGGCCGCCGGGTCGTGGTGGTCGTACTCGGGAATGTCGTTGAGCTGCGTATCCAGCGAAAACGTCAACAGGCCGCCGGCGAGTTCGGCCAGGAACAGGTACAAACGTTCGGGATGCAAACGCGGGTGCGCGAGCAAATGCGCCAGGCTCGGGTGGGCGCGGTTCACCGTGTTCAGCAGCCAGAACAGGGTCACGTCGCTGGAACCGAACTCGGCGATCTGGTCCGCGCGCTCGCGACGGCGACCGGACAACGCCTTGCTCTTGGATTGCAATGCACCGAGCAGACGCTTGCCCAGCCCGACCAGGGTGTCGTGGGTGCCCAGGTGCAGCGTCGGGTGCACAAAATGCCCGTCGAGGTTGAAGCCGCCGATGTTGTTGCGTGACAGCCGGGCAATCGGGCACCAAGTGTAGCCATCAAGGTTGTCGCCGTCGATCAGCATCACCACGTTCAGGCGCAGGCTGGTGATTTCGTTTTCCAGGTCGCCTTCGTTGAGGTCCGGCAGGGTGTCGAACTGCTTGCGAAAGCGTCGTCCGGTCTTTTGTTCCTGGCCGTCTTCAACGTAATTCAGGCCGAAGGGCTCTGGCAGTTTCAGCGCGGCGTAGACCTTCAGGTCGGTTCCCTTGAGCAGGTCTTTCAAGTCACGGGCCGCGGGCAACGGATCATGCTGCGGCGCGTCGAACAGGCTGCCGTCGGGAAACACCAGCTTCAGCCGTTTGAGCTGCAAGGAACCGGTGGCGAGGGCTTCCTCGTCCACTTCCAGCAACTGCACGCCCCAGTGAAAGGGCGTATTGCGCAGCGTCGCCTGCGCCAGCTGATGCTGGTGGAACTCATCCTGATACTGGAAATGTTGTGGCAAAAGGAACATGCCTTCGGACCACATCACCCGGCTTTGCTTACTCATTGAGCGCCTTCCAAAAATGAATTCAATTTCGAGTCCAGCGCTTTTTGCGCGGAACCGGCCGCTTTGTCCTGGGCCTTTTCGATCACGACGTCCTGAACCCGTTCGGCCAGCGTCGGCTGGACCTGCTGGTCGGGCAGGGTGTAGGCCTTGGCGAGCTGCTCTTCGGTCTTGGGTTTGTTCAGCACGTCGACGCCGCTGACGGCGGACACCGTGTTGTTGTCCACCAGCACCCGCAGGCCATCGGAAGAGAACCAGATGCCGTCCTTGCGCAACGAATTGGCGTCAAACGCGACCTTCCAGCGGCTGTTTTCCTCCGAGCGGAAAAAAGCCGCGACGCCGACATAACCTGCGGCTTTGTTCAGTGGCCACTTGTCGACCTGACCCATACCCGGCAGCAAAGTGATTTCACGGTTCTCGATCAGGGTATTGCCGAGGGCTTTTTGCGGGTCGTCCCACAACGAATCCGCGTCAACCGATGAAAAGCGCTCCAGAGAAGTCAGCTGGTAGACCCGCAGCACCACCGAAAGCGGTTTGCCGGAGGCGTCGGGGTTGAGCTGGTTGCCGCCGTCGGACGTCAGGATGACTTTTTCGCTGTCATCGAACAGCATGTCGCCGGCCCACGTGTCGTCGACCCGCTTGCCGACCCGGTCGGTGACGCCACACGCCGTCAGCGCCAGCATCACCGCCACCGCCGTCAGGCATTTAGCCAATGCCGTTTTCGCGGGCTGCTTCCCTGTTTGTCTGTTATCCATGACCGCTACCTGTAAATGCTCGATCAGCACAGGCGATAGGCGAAGTCGCCGTCGCTGCCCAATTCGATGTTCAAACTCTGGATCGGTTTGTCCTGCGCCATTCGCTCCAGTACCCGCTGCGCGAGTTCCGGCATCAGGGTCTTGGACAAAATGTTGTCGATGTTGCGGGCGCCGCTGTCGACTTCCGTGCAGCGCGAGGCAATGGCTTTGACCAGCGCCTCGTCATAGCTCAGGACGGCCTGATGATTGCGCTCGAAGCGCTGGCGAATGCGCTCCAGCTTGAGTGCGACGATGCGCTCCAGAATCGCGTCCTTGACCGGGTAGTACGGGACGATGGTCAGGCGGCCGAGGAAGGCTGGCTTGAATACCTGATTCAGCTCGTCACGCAGTCCTTCGACGATGGCTTCGGGCGTCGGTTGCGGCTGGGCATTGAGGCACCACTGCATGATGCGGTCGGTGCCGGTGTTGGACGTGAGGATGATCACGGTATTGCGGAAGTTGATCTCGCGACCCTCACCGTCATCCAGCACGCCTTTGTCGAACACCTGGAAAAACAGTTCGAGCACGTCCGGGTGGGCCTTTTCCACTTCATCGAGCAGCACCACGCTGTACGGCTTGCGCCGCACGGCTTCGGTCAACACACCACCCTCGCCATAACCGACATAACCCGGCGGCGAGCCCTTGAGGCTGGAAACCGTGTGGGCTTCCTGGTACTCGGACATATTGATAGTGATGACGTTACGCTCACCGCCGTACAAGGTATCCGCCAGCGCCAGTGCGGTTTCGGTCTTGCCGACGCCGCTCGGGCCGAGTAACAGGAACACGCCGATCGGTTTGTTCGGGTCTTCCATGCGGGCGCGGGAAATCTTGATGCGTTTGCCGATTTCATGCAGCGCGTGGTCTTGTCCGAGTACCCGCTCAGCCAGCAGTGCAGGCAGGCGCTGCACGGTTTCGATTTCGTCGCGCAGCATCTTGCCCAGGGGAATGCCGGTCCAGCCGGAAATCACTTCACCGATGGTGCCGCCATCCACCAGGGCATGCACCAGCGGTTGCTCGCCCTGGACGCTGGCCAGTTCGGCGCGTACGGCGGCAATCTCAATGGCATCGGGTGATTGATTCTCGGGGTGGCTGAGGGCACCGAGTTGCTCCAACAGTTGCAGCTCGCGTTGCCATTGTTGTTCGAGGGCGTCGCGGGTCTGCTGCTCATTCTGCAACTCGGCATTGAGGGCGGTCAGGCGTCGGGCGTGGTCGCTGCCTTTGGCGGCTTCCTGTTCAAGGACCGAAATTTCCGCCTGCAAGTTGTCGATCTGACGCTTGCAGTCTTCCAGCGGTCCCGGCTGCGCCGATTGCCCCAAGGCAACCCGTGCGCAAGCGGTGTCCAGCACACTGACGGCTTTGTCCGGCAACTGGCGCCCGGTGATGTAGCGATTGGACAGGCGCACGGCCTGCACCAGTGCTTCGTCCATCACCGTGACGGTGTGGTGCTCCTGCATCTTCGCCAGCAAGCCGCGCAGCATGTGGATCGCCTTGTCTTCGTCCGGCTCTTCGACCTTCACCACCTGGAAGCGGCGGGCGAGGGCGGCATCCTTCTCGAAGTACTTCTTGTACTCGGCCCAGGTGGTCGCCGCGATGGTGCGCAGTTCGCCGCGAGCCAGGGCTGGCTTGAGCAGGTTGGCGGCATCGTTCTGCCCGGCCTGACCGCCCGAGCCGATCAGGGTGTGGGCTTCGTCGATGAACAGAATGATCGGATGCAGGCTGCGCTTGGTTTCTTCGATGACCGACTTGAGACGGTTTTCGAATTCGCCCTTCACGCCGGCACCGGCCTGCAACAGGCCCAGATCCAGGGTGTGGATGGCGACGCCCTTGAGTACCGACGGCACGTCACCTTGAATGATGCGCAGCGCCAGGCCTTCGACCACGGCGGTTTTGCCGACGCCGGCTTCACCGGTCAGGATCGGATTGTTCTGGCGGCGGCGGGTCAGGATGTCGACCATCTGCCGCACTTCGAACTCCCGGCCCAGCACCGGGTCGATCCGGCCTTCGCGAGCGCTTTGCGTGAGATTGATGGTGTACTGATCGAGGGCCGGCGTCTTGCCGTTGCCTTTAACCGGGCTGCTGCTCACACCGCCAGTGGTGTCCAGTGGTTTGGCCTGTTGCGACTCGGCGCTGCCTTCTACCAACGCGTTGAGATTCACGCGCAGATCGTCGGCGTTGATCTTCTCCAGCTCGGCTGCACCCGCGATCACCACCCGGCGCAGCTCGTCGTCATCGAGCAAGGCCTGCAGCAGATGACCGGTGCGGATCTGTGCCTGGCCGAACTCGATGGACGCCAGGACCCACGCCTGCTCGATCATGCGAGTCAGGTGCGGGGACAGTGCCGGGGTGCGTGAATTGCCTTTTTTGAAAGTCCCCAGTGCCGTCACCAATTGCGCCTGCAAGCGCTCGGGCACCACATCGTAATGACGCAGGATCGCCGGCAGGTCGTTATCGCTGCTGTCGAGCAACTGCAACAACAGATGCTCGACTTCAACGTCGTAGTGGTGTTCCGACAGACAAAGCGCCGCGGCGCTTTCGGTGGCGGTGCGGCTGGTGTCGTTCAGCTTGGCGAACAGGGACTTCAGGTTCACAGGGAGACCCCATCAAAAGGAATGTGGAAGAGCGCGCAACGGGAGGGTTCTACGTCGACGCCTGGTCGTTTGAGCCAGCCGAGCCGGCCCAGTGAGACGTTGCCCTGGCGACCAAGGCGGGCGACGGGTACGGCTTGGGTCTTGAGCTTGGGCGCCAGTTGGAAGTCGAGTTCCGCACCGACATAGAAACGCACCAGTTCGAGCAATTTCTGGTAGTCGACGGCGCCTGGCTGCAAGCGTTGATAGTCGGCCAGTTCCAGTGGTGCGGTTTCGATGCGCACGCACGACTGGTAATCCCAGACCCGGTTGCCGGCGACGGCGCTTTGCCCAAGCACGGCGTTCTTGCGGCCCAATTGCGTGCATTGGCTGGCATCGAGCTTCAGCCAGCGACCGGCGAACGGCTTGACCTTGAACGGCAGCGAAAAATAGAAGCTGAGCATCACTTCCAGGTTCAACGCATTGCGTGGTTTCTGGGCGAACAGGGCGGAGAAATAGCTGAACAGTTCGCGGCGCAGGGGCGAGCCTTGTTTGTCGAATTTCTGTTTCTGCGCCTCCGGGCCGAAGCCCACCAGGTTGAGCAGATAGCGGTCGAAATCCGAGCTGCCGTTGCGTTCGTACTCGATGTAAAACTTGTACTTTTGCCAGGCCTCGTAAAACAGCGTGGTCATGCGGTGCGAAAAGATGTCGAGGAAGGCGTGCGCCGCGTCATCTCGATACTGGATGTGTCGCTCGATCAACAGCTCGGTGTACGGGCGTGGCAACACACCCGACGGCCCCACCAGTCCCATGAAGGTGACTTGCACCTCGGACAGCGGCAGGCCAGCCACGGACACCTTGCCTTCGCGCTCAAACTGCAAGTCGCTGACTTCACTGGCCGGGAAGTTGAGCGACAGCTGCGAGCGAAAACGCAAAGGGTCTTCGTGCGGACGGGTTTGCAGGTCCATGCGCCCGGTTCTGCTGTAATGCAGGCGAAGCAAGCGCACCAATTGGAAAAACTCGAATCGGTGCGGCTCAGCCCGTGCCTGGTCAATCAGACCAGAGGTTGATCGCCGGTTCGCGGTGGCCATTGGACGACTCTCTTTTCGCGCTGCAAGGTGCGAAGGGTTAATTGGGTAAAACTGTTCATGGAGCAGTACTGACCAAAGAAGTGGTCGAGCACCATGCCGAACAAAAACACACCGCTGCCGGTGTATTGGCTTTCATCGAAATTGAGGGTGATACCGACGCCGCGAACGAAGTTCGGCCGCGGGTGGCCGATGCGTGCGACCACCGGTTCGCTGCTCACCGAGACGATGCCGTTGATCTGTTTGCGAATGGCCGACACGTTGCGGTAGTTGTAGAGCGACAGTAGCTCCAGCAGCACTTCGCGGCCGCGGGACACCAGTGACATGTGGTTCAGCGACAGGTGCGAAATCAGTCGCCAGATCACCCCGTTGCCCAGCGGTACACGGGCAGTGGCGGTGGGTTTGCGCAGGCAGCGGATGTCCTTGATCACCGAGTTGCCGGGGATATTGAAATCGCCGCGCTCGCCACCGAAAGGCAGCATCAGGGGCAAGTCGCGGTTGCTGCAGGTCAGGCGGATGCTCAACGTATCGTTATTGGCCTCCAGCAAACCCAATTCGCGATCCACCACGCGGATAAACACGTTCGAGCCATCGCGCTGGCCGGACTGCACGGCGCGGCGCCGGGCAATCCAGAAACTTTGGCCGGAACCTTGATCGCCACGGGGTTCGAAAAACGGATGGCAAGTGCCAACCTGATCGATACCGCCGACCTTGCGCACGCGCCGTACGCGATCGATCGACACCACTTCGGCCGAGCTTTGCAGGCGCACATCCGGCGTCACCGCGTACTCGTGCTGAGCGTGGGTCAACTTGATCGGCTCAGCCTGCTGGCGGAACAGGTTGATGATCGGCGTGCAGTTGAGCTTGAAGTTATTGCGCCCGATATTTTGCGTCAGACGCGCCAGGCGATCGCTGAGGTCGTAGTCGGAAAAGTAGAAGTTGACCTCGACTTTCTCGATCTCCTTGCCCGCCAGAATGCGCGCGAACCCAGACAGGTCGAAGAACATGAACTTGTCGGGGAAGGTGAAGTATTCGTGCAGCAAGCGATAACCGAGGAACGAGCGCTCCGAGTAATCCACCAACCCTTCGTCCAGACCGTAACCGACAGCTTTCAGCGCGTTGGCCGGCAAGACCACCTCGCGGCTGCGCCCCTGATCCTCGAAGCTCAAAGTGGCCTTGGCCAGGTTGTTGAACAGCAGTTCGTACAGTTGCAGCATCAACGTGCTTTCGCCGTCGAGGAAAAACCGCAGGCTGTCGAGCTCCATCTTGCCGAACATCACATCGGAGGTCGCTGTCAGGCCGATGCGCAAGCGGGCGACCAGATCGGCGCTGTGGCCGTTGAATGCCGAGCGCTCCATCTCGATGAACGACGCCTGTTGCACCGCTACTGGCCACAGCTCGACCGGGTAGCAGGTGCGGAATTTACACACCACGCCATCGATCGGGTTGGCACTGAGCTCGGTATGCCGGGGCACACGGAACGCTTCGGTGACCTTTTCCTGTTTGCCCAGGTTGAACTCGACGATCGACATCGACGGGGTAGGGCGCAGGTAATGCGGGTACAGCACTTCGAGAAACGATTCGACGATTTCCGGCAGCTCATCGTCGAGTTTTTTGTGCACCCGCGCAGAGAGAAACGAGAACGCTTCGATCAAGCGCTCGGTGTGCGGGTCTTCGCAGTTATCGCCCTCGATGAGCAACCGCGAAGCGATTTTCGGATACTGGCTCGCAAACTCCTGGCCCAAAAAGCGCAGGTGCGACAGTTCCTTTTCGTAATAGGGCAGCAGATCGTCGAGCATCAGTTGAGGTTCTGCACTTTGTATTCCTGGGTGTTGACCTGCAGCACCGCGTCGAAGGACACCTGACGGGTGATGTCTTGCAGGCGCAGGACCGCGTCCACGCGAAAGGTCAGCATGCGTTGGCCGGTCTGTTGTGCGAGCAGCTGGACTTTGACGCTGCGAAATCGCCGGTCGCCGACCGTGATCGCCTTCTCCAGCTGCCGCTGGATCAACAGGCGATCTTTCGGATCAAGTACGCTGCGACTGGTGAAATCCGGCATGCCGTAGTCGAGGATGGTGCCGCCCAGATTGACGAAACCGTCCAGCTCGCTGGCGACCAGGGACTGGCGGGTGTTGACCAGAATCTCCAGGTCGCGAACGATGCTGGCCTTGTAATCGGCCAGCGAACACAAGCGTTGCGATGACGCTTCGATGGACTGATGCGGACGATCGTCCAGCAATCGGTCCAGCAGTGATGGCAACAGCTTGTGTTGACTCGTCATATCGCCTTCCTGGCAAAGTGTTCGATCAGCCGCGGGTCGATTGCGGCAATTCAGCAACCAGACGCAACGATGCAGTCAGTTCGTCCAGTTGATAGTGCGGGCGCAGGTACGTCACAGCCTTGTAGACGCCCGGCTTGCCCGGCACCTCGAACACTTCGGCACGCGCTTCGCGCAATGGGAACTTGGCCTTGGCTTCCTGGCTCGCGGTGTCGTCCAGCAACACGTAGCTGGAAAGCCACTTGTTGAGGAACAGTTCGACGTCCTTGCGCGAGGCGAAGCTGCCGATCTTGTCGCGCATGATCGCCTTCATGTAGTGCGCGATGCGCGAAGTGGCGAAGATGTACTGCAACTGTGCGGAAAGCCGGGCGTTGGCGTTGGCGATATCGGTGTTGTACTGCTTCTGCTTCTGCGCCGACTGGGTGCCGAAGAACGCGGCGTAGTCGGTGCCTTTGCAGTGCACCAGCGGAATGAAACCGAGGTCCGACAGCTCTTTCTCGCGGCGGTCGGTGATGGCGATCTCGGTCGGACACTTGAGGGCGATTTCACCGTCATCGGTCTTGAATGTGTGGGTCGGCAAACCTTCAACCAGACCACCACCCTCGACACCACGAATTGCCACGCACCAGCCGTAACGGGAGAACGCATCAGTGACCCGAGTGCCCAGTGCGTAGGCGGCGTTCATCCACAGGTACTTGTTGTGGTCGCGTCCGTCGACGCTTTCGACGAAGTTGAATTCCTCGACCGGCGTGGTATCCGGGCCATACGGCAGGCGACCGAGCACGTGGGGCAGGGTCAGGCCGACATAGCGCGAGTCTTCGGAGGCGCGGAACGACTTCCACTTGGCGTATTCGACGGTGTCGAAAATCTTCGCCAGATCCCGTGGCCCGGACATGTCGGTAAACGAATCCCAGCCGAACAGTTCAGGCGAGGCTGCCGAGATGAACGGCGCGTGGGCGGCTGCGGCGACGTGGGAAATCTCTTCGAGCAGGTACATGTCTTCCGGGCTGCGGTTGAACTCGTAGTCACCCAGCAGCATGCCGAACGGTGCACCGCCGAAGGTGCCGTACTCTTCTTCGTAGATCTTCTTGAACAGCGCGCTCTGGTCGAATTCAGAAGCGGCCTTGAGATCACGCACCAGGTCTTTCTTCGACGCGTTGAGCAAGTGAATCTTCAGCGTGGTGCTGGTTTCGGTCTGGTCGACCTGATACTTCAGGCCACGCCAGGACGCTTCCAGCTGCTGGAATTCACTGGCGTGCATGATCTCGTTCATCTGCTCGGAAAGCATCGCGTCGATCTCGGCGATACGCGCATCGAGCACGGCGATCAGGTCCTTGCTCGGCGTCATTTCGCCTTCAAGGATCTGGTTGACCAACTCGCCAATCAGGTCGCGGGTTCGGGTGCGCTCGGTCTCGGAGCGGGCCACGCGGCTTTGCGAAATGATGCTGTCGAGCAGCGAGGATTGCGCGGTGAAGTTTTCCACTTCAACCAGTTCGCTGTCCTGTTGAGTCACGGTTTGCTTGTCGTTCATCGTCAGGCTCCTACGCTTTGCCGTCGGTGGCTGGAACGGCGGCTTCGCGACCGAATTCCTTGCCCAGGGTTTTCAACTTCTCGGTGTTCTGCAGCACGTCCATCAACAGCTCTTCGAGCTTGTCGTTACCGCCCATCTTGTTGCGCAGGTCCGCCAGCTTGTTGCGCACGTCCAGCAGCTTGCGCAGCGGCTCGACCTGCTTGACCACGTTCTGCGGTTCGAAATCTTCAAGGGCGTTGAAGTTGAGCTCGACGCCCAGCTGCGTACCGTTTTTCGCCAGCGTGTTGTCGACGCGGTAGGTCAGGCGCGGCTTGATGCCCTTGAGCACACCGTTGAAATTGTCGCGGTCGATGAAAATGAACTTGCGGTCCTTGAGCTTCGGCAGCGGCTCCAGCGGGTTGCCGGAGAAATCGCCCAGCACACCGACGACAAAGGGCAGCTCTTTCTTTTCCTGAGCGTCACCGATATCCACGTCATAGGTGATATGGACCCGAGGCGCGCGGACGCGGTCGAGTTTGTGCTGGGTACTTTCCTTCTTCGCCATCGTGATCTCCTGTGCGAACAATTCGCTGCAAGTCGTGTGCGTGTCGGTTCAATGGGTGGCCGAGCGCGTTACATTCCTTCGATCGTCAGCAGCAGGCGCTGACGGATTTCATCGTTCATGTCCATGATGTTTTCAAAGCCCACCAACTCTTCGAAGCTGGTGTTGCCAGCGATCTGGGTGCTGCTGCGGATCACGGCCTCGTCGGGCAACTGCGAGCGAACCGGCGAGCTGATCACGCAGAAGGGCAGGTCGCCGAATTCCTTCAAGCGTTCGAACGTGACGGGAAAGCGCAAGCCTTCGAGCAGGCGGCTGATGCCGGGCGACTTGCTCAGGCAGTAGAACAGCACCAGGTAATGCACCACGAAGCGGTACAAATCGGCGCTGCTGCGATTGGGGTCTTTGATGATGGCGCGGAAGCGGGCCAGGTCGAACGAACTGAAGCCGACCACCCAGCGCACGGGGCTGGTGATGCGAATGCTTTGACCGTTTGCGCTCAGCACCTTGTCGTACTCCAGCGCAAACAATTGCGGGGTGGTACTGAGCAGGTTGAGGGGGACTTCGAGCTCATTGACCAGTTGGAACGGAGCGACCGAGCCGATGCGGTCGTAGAGCTCCTTGAGCTCCTTGAAATGGTGCTGGGTCTCGCGCCCGCTGCTGCGTTGCGCACCCTGCAGGTACTCACCGAAAAACGTCTGGGGACGAATCAGCAAAGCCAGGGTCGCCAGATAATCCGCGGCCTGCGCCTTCAGCGCATCGGAAATGGCCCGGGTCTGGCTTCGCAGCTTGATCAATGCTTCAACATCAAAAAACGCTTGAGTCATCGGTACATCGTCCTTGAACACTCCACGCCTCCCTGGCTTAAAAAAACCGGTGCATGTCGAGTGGTTTGATTTCCCATGGACATCCGTCCACGAGAGGTAATTGCTGATGTCGGTCATCAAAAAAACACACTGCCGGAACCAACCGGGAGTGTGATGCTGGCATATGGATATTGAGTTGCCAGTAACGCCGTGTATGGCAACACGTCGTATCGAAAAGTTCATTCGGCGGCGGATTTTTTCTCGTTTTTGTTACACACCGCAATGATGCCTTCTTGCCACTATTTGCTGGATGTGTCTGTCAGACAGTTCCGAAAGCCAGTCAATTCAATGGTTTCAGAGGGGTTGTGGATCCAATTTTTAATCGAAAATATTTTAAAAAAGGTGAAGCGGTTCACCTAATGCCCACTTGAGGGTGTGTAGAAGACAAGATTGCAGTACGAGTGTCATGTAGCCGCCAACGAAGTGATGGCATCTCAGAGAATTCGGATATACAAGGCGTCCCTTCCATTGCTGAACGAGTGATCGGGCAATTTGGCGTTACATGTCGTCGATATTTCTGTATAACGCGCCGGGTACGAGTGCACCCCGTAACTTTCATGTCGGGCCGTGCAATAGCGTGAGGGCTTTCGGGCCTTTGTTAAATGGAATTTATGCTCGCCACGGATGTCAGGCGACGCGACTATTGAGGCCCTGTCTCATGAGAACGTTGAAACTCATTGCCGTACTTATTCTCCTGCCGCTTTTTCTTGGTTTGTTTGGCGTCTGGGAGTTGCAACGCAGTACGGAGAGCATTCGGGACTTCGCCGAAGCCAAAGCCGAGTTGGGCGAGATGCGTCCCGAAATCGAAGCGATGGTCGCCAAGCCGTTCTCACGCTCGGCCAAGGTCGATATCAACGGTGAACGCATGGGTGTTCACCAGGCTTTGTCGCTCATTACCCAAGCCGAGCATGAACTGACCATCCTGCAACCGGTGGCAGCCGTGATGAACAACCTGGCCAAGGGTGTCATCGCCCTCGGCCTGCTGGCCTCGCTGGTCGGTGTGCTGGGACTGCTGGGTCTGCGTTGGGCCGGTGCCCGCGCGAGTCATTCCCGTGAACGATTGCTGCACACCTTCAGCCGAGTGAGCCGCCTGTTGCCGTACCTGCTGCTGGGGCACATCGTCGCCATGGGTGCGGCGGTAGCGGCCATACTCGGTTTCGAAGGCCTGGGGCTGTGGCACATGGGGAAAATGGCCGCCGGTGAATTCAAGCTGATGCTGATCGTGCTGATGCTGATGCTCGGTTTCCTGTATTCGATCTGGCAGATGGGCAAGCAGCTGCCGGTCATGCTGCACATGTTCCAGTCCACGCCGATGAGCGTGCTGGGCCAGGTGGTTACACCGGAACAGGCGCCGGCGTTGTGGGTCTTTGTTCGCGAACTGGCGGACCAGCTCGGCGCGCTCGCACCCGAGCACATCGTGCTGGGCATGAACGAAGGCTTTTACGTCACCTCCAGCGACGTCAACCTGCTCCCGTCAGGCACCACGCTCAAGGGGCGCACCTTGCACGTGCCGATGATGTACCTGGGCTTGCTCGATTCGCCAGAAACCGGCGCGGTCATCGGCCACGAACTGGCGCACTTCGCCGGTGCCGATACCGAGTACAGCCTGCGCTTCGTACCGATCTACGAGGGTATCGGCCGCAGTCTCGGAGTGATTGCCGAAACCATGCTGCAAAGCGATGTGTTGCAACGCACGACGCTGTGGCCGGCCTTCATGCTCGGTGAGTATTTCATGGAGCGTTTCGATCATGCGGTGAGCCACTGGAGCCGCGTGCGGGAGCTGGCGGCGGACGCGGCAGGTGCGCAGTTGACGGGGAATATCGCCATCGCTTCGGCGTTGGTGCGCATCTCTGCCATCGACCCCTTGTTGCAGCAGGGTGTCTCGACCCATGTGGTCCGCGCGACCAACCCCATCGCCGAACACGTCCTGACCCGAGACTTGCCAGGCAGCGTGCTGCAGGAACTGGCCGCGCAGCCGCTGACCCTGCCCGAGGAGGAAATGGCAGCCAGCCTGCCTCATCCGTCGGACACTCACCCCTCCAACCGCGAGCGGCTGGCGTCCCTGCAAGTCACGGTCGAAGAGGCCGTCAGCCGCGGCACCCGCCCGATCATCGCGGCACAAGCCAGCGCCGCGATGGATCACTATTTCGCCGATCCCCAGGCATTGCGTGCGCGCATCACCCAGGACTTTCTCGGCTACTACGTGGAGCAGGATGCAGCGGTTGTGCAGGAGTTGCGCAGCCACGCCGGTAATGCCACGGAGGAAGTCCGGCTGCATGAAGGCGCACGATTGCGCGGGTGGATTACCCTGGGTTGCTTCTCGGTCTTTTTGCTGCTGGGCTTGGGCTTGCTGGTCTTGCCGTGGCTGTTGCCGCAGGCTTTGGGGAGTAACAAATCGATGATACTGGTCGCTGGTGGGGTGCTCGTTGTATTGATGGCATGCCTGCTGCCGTTCTCGTTGCGCTTGCTCAAGCGGGCGAACAAGACCGCGTTGCTGCTGACGCCCGAGCACTTCGTTTTTGCCAACCTGAAGGCACCACTGCCGATCCGGCACGTTGCTGATTTTGGCCTGCAAATGGGGCAGGGGCTGCACCTGAATTTGCTGCTGGAAGACGATGCCCCCATGCCTGAGTTGGCCTCGCGCTCGTTCTTTTCGCCTGATGCCAAGCTCGACAAGAAAAAGCGCTGGGTTCAATTACAGTTGATTCAGTTCTGCCGGGATGACAAAAAGCTCAAGAATGAACAATTGGCGGAACTGATAGGGACGTACCTCAATGCCGGTACTGCACGGCACTTGCTGCAGCAGCGATTCGAGCAGGCCTGAAGGCTTTCAGCATCGGCAAGCGTGGGGTTCCGGGTTCAATGGCTCCCTGCGCAAAGCTGATGAAGATCTGAACGCAGCCCTTGCAATTCGTTGTTTTGTTTTACCACGTGGCAAGCATTCCGGGCCGGCATTACCGAACGGCCGGCGCAGACATGATCGTCATGTTCTACGAGCCGATTGAAGGCTTGGTGCTATTCACCTTCGATTACAGTTGAATCCCATGAATAAACCCGAACTGCAAACGCTTGTAGTCAGAGTTAAAAAGTATCTCGCGATTATCTTTTTGCTCTGCCTTGTAGGCGTTTCCATCTATGCGTACCTGCACAAACCGGAGTTTCCTTCTGAGATAGTCCTGAAGCAAGACTTCATTCCGGGGCAGTCAATCTACATCGTTCAAGATGCCAGGGATGCAGATGAGCCCAAAAGCCTGAGGTTCTACGTCAACAATGGCGACGGCAGGAATAATGAGACGATGAAGGTGCTCCTCGCAAAGACCCCGCCCTTCCTGGTCTCGGACACTGACTTGAAAGACGTGGTAATCCAGCGTGTCTCCAACGGCCTGCATATCAAACTCAAAGGCGCAGTCTCGAATTACCAGAGCAACCTTTACCTTGAAGACGGCGACACTTACACCACCTACCGTGTAAGCCTTGAACAAGTCGAAACGCGACCGCCCTTGGCGAGCGGTCGGTAAGCTTGCTTCAGCAGGGCAATCACTGCGCAGACAACCGCGATCGCCAGCGCCGGCCACTGCATCGGCAAATCGATGATACTGGTTGCTGGCGGGGCTGGTCGTATTGATGGCGTGCCTGCTGCCATTCTCGTTGCGCATGCTCAGGTGGGCGAACAAGACGGCGTTGTTGCGGACGCCCGAGCACTTGGTATTTGCGAACCTGAAGGCGCCATTGCCGATCCGGCACATCGCCGATTTTGGACTGGCAGGCGTGGGGTGCGAAGTTCAATGGCACCCTGCGCAGAGCTCGACCGAGTAGCTGAGGCCATTCCTGTTACCACTGATCAATACCCAGTATTTAATGCTATGTACAAGGAAGACCTTCCGGTGGCAATCCGTTAGGCAGCTGAATCTTCAGGCCGCGTGCAATCTGAATGTCTATAAATCTGGAATTCTGGACAGCCGTTGTATCTCAGGGCGGTGATGGCTAGCGCATTGTCGATGTAGTCGAGGACGGTTATCGGCGTTTTCAAGAGGCGGTCCCTCTCGGTATCAGCGTTTTGATTGCTGCGTGACGCCAATTGAAATGCACGGGGGGTGTTAGCTCTTGCAGTCGCCCGGTTTTAGTGTGATTTCAGTAATCGGATGTGCGTTCGAACTGGCGTACTGATA
Organism: Pseudomonas sp. Sample_10; assembly: GCF_004321495.1. Taxonomy (NCBI): domain Bacteria; kingdom Pseudomonadati; phylum Pseudomonadota; class Gammaproteobacteria; order Pseudomonadales; family Pseudomonadaceae; genus Pseudomonas; species Pseudomonas sp. Sample_10. The sequence continues at coordinate 74,271 of NZ_RCOE01000059.1, read as the reverse complement.
GGTAATTTTGTTGCCAAGTGCCAAAACCAATAGATAAGCAGTTTGGCTGCACAAGCTGTTGTTGATTTGCTGGGTCAGGTAGCTCTGATAATAAATCTGCTCGCCCGGGCGACCTTCGTACCCGGCAAGCGTCATTTTATAAAGGATCGTATGGTCCGCAAAGGTTATGTCGTCAATGCGTGTTGCCGTGTCCAGCATGATGGGCAGGCTTTTCTGCTGTTGCTGGACGACTTCTGCGAGGACGGCGTCGGCATCTTGGGCATGGAGAGGGGGTGTAACAAGAAGTGCAGTTGCAAGGGCTATAGGACGGAAATTTAAATAGTAGGGCTTCAACTGCATTCTCCTTGAATGATATTGAATTTCGAGTAGCCGCGGCTTTGGCAATCCATTCGAGAGCACCGTGGGTTTCATTGCTTGTAGCGGCCTTTTTCAAGGTCTATGACTTTGAAAAGCTACGGCATTTTTGTGCTTATGTAGGTTTCGGATTACTGTTCTTTTTTTCTTCCATCTGGGCTTTTAGTCGACGTAGCGTAGGGGATTCTCCTCCGGTCAGTTCGATTTTAAACTCCGCAAAAGCGTGCTCAAGCTCTGCATATTGCTGCAACCCCTCTTCAGTGAACAAATAGCGTCCAGGGATATCCCGCCATTCCATAGGTGTGCGGATTTGACCACGCTCGGCCAACTCCATCAGAGAGGCCAGTTCTAGATCCAATTTAGCTGCAGCAGGGTCTTTTGCCTTTAATGCATCGATGGCAGCCCGTAGCTTCAGGGTCTTTTCTTTCAGTTTTTCGATATCCATAGGAGGCTCTAGTTAGCTGTGGTTCCGATCAACTTTGGTGTTCCCCACTCGCCACGGTTAGGTGTCAGATATTGGAATGATTCACCGGTTCTCTGGATTGCACCGCTCAATTCTGATGTAGGGGCGACTTTACTGACAAAAACCTCGGTTGGCTTCAATGGTGCCATCTCGTAGATCGAATAGGTGGTTGATTCGCTGCTCAACGGCAATCCGAACGAATCAGCCAATGTCCTCCCGGAGTTCGCGGCAGCCTGTAGCTCCTCATGAGTGGTAAAGAACGGCGAGTAAGGTGAAACGCCTTGACCTTCGGGAACGATTTTCACAAGGGGCGAATCCATTAATCTTACTTCGGGGATGGTAGAGCCGGAAGCTACCTGGTCGAACGCCCGTGAGTAGATGGTTGTTGCGTCAGCATCAGGGGCAGCCGCTTGCAGTTTGCCCAGCAGTTTTTCTCCGTCGGGTGTATTCAGGAAGCTTTCGATTTGCTCGTTCGACAGGCCCTTGGTCTGGAAGGTTTTGACCTTCTTGATCTGATCCTCCACCGAAACGAAGTCAGGGTCCTGCTTGGCGTAATATTCACGCATTGTCTCTGGCTCTGCCTTCTGAAGGGGCGCCGGCTCCTTCACCCGCAACTCATCCCGAGCCAGCAACTTCTGCTCATTCCTTGCCAGCCAGGCCGCCAACTGCTTGTTCGATATCTCCGCCTGAAGCTTCGCGCTGCGGGTCGCGATGTTTTCCATGCTGTTCATCACACCGGCTTTCATCTGGCCCCGGGTCAGGTAGGTGACGATGGCGGTGAGCAACAGGAGTACAAGCTGCTCCTGCCCGCGAGCCAGTTGTCGTGCCGCGCGTTCGACGCGTTCCTGGACCAGTGCCGCGGAGCCGCCGCTGGGGTCTAGGCCGGACGGCTTGAGGCCTTCTTCGGCGTGCCAGGCCGTGGCGATGCCTTCCTGCAAGGTCGAGAGGCAGGCGGGCAGGCCCTGGTAAAAATATTCGGCGATGGCGGACAGGCCCAGGCCCATGAGAATCAGGTTGCCGACCTGCAAGCCGATACCGGCCCCGGCAGCGGCTCCGGGGGCCGCGCCGATTCCAAAGGCGAAGGCCCCCGCTGCGCCGCCGGCCACGGTGCCGATCGCCACGCTGCCGCCGAGAATCATCGAGACTTCTTTGACCAGTTGCAGCAGCACCGGCAGGATCTGCTCGATTTCAATCGAGGCCCACTTGCGCTTGAGGTCCATCTGGATGATCGGGTAGGAGAGGGTCATCGCCTGATGCACCGCATCGATGCGACGACCGCCCATGTAGCCGTAGGCCTGGCTCGCGCCATTGCTGACACGCCGGGTGAAGCCGTTCCAGTTGTCGTGCACGCTCTGCAAGCCGTCATTGACGCCCTGGTTCAGCTCGTTGAATTTCTGGTCGAGGTTGCGTTCGACATCGGCCCAGCTGGGCACGTTGGCTAAAAGATCCATTTACTCGTCACTGTCCTTGGGGGAAAGGCGCTTCCTTGTTGCTGCGGTCGAGCTGTCGAATATCCGACTTCACATCATTGCCAAAGTGATGGCTATCAGCCGCACTTCAGACTGCGGGGCGGCTGGAAAATTTCAACATGGATCCCATTTTTGTTATTCGCGTTACATTCGGCAATGATGGCAATAAGGCATTAGTCGCCAACAAGTGGCCGCTAACTTCCCGTCCATCCTTGATATATCAGCGTTTCTGGACGGCCAGCGTGGTGATAATTATTTTTCAGGGATTATTCTGAACTGGGTTCCAGGTGCATGGAAGTGCGCGCATATATGGCGTGCGGGTTGACACAGTGCATGACATGGGTGTCTCCTTCCCGCGTTCGAGCATCGGTGATGCCTGCAAAAGTGTGACAAATTTCTCAAATATTTTACTAGTGATGGCACTTTCATACTGTCTTGCGGTCGCAGTTTCTGACGCCTGTTTCGTGTGAGGAATTTCACTCGGCGTTTAAACAAGCCCGATGAAAATGAAGAGCTTTTGCCGGCAGTCGCTTACAAGACTTGTAAATTGCCACAGTCCGAATACATGGGGCGGCGAGGTGTTCGCCCTGATCGATGATGTGGCAGACAGGATTTTGACCCTCATATCTGATTCGTTATGCGCAGTGGTTGAGAGAGGGCGGTAGCTTTCCACTGTTTTCAAGGAGATACACATGTTGATGGACCTTGCCGCAATGCTTTCCCCGCAGAATCGGCGTCTGTTCAAGTTCAAGAACCTCGCCAACCCCGAACAGCAATTGTTGCTTGAGTCCTTCAAGGGGACTGAAGGTCTGTCGCGTGCATACAACTTCGAGTTGCTGCTGGTGTGCCAGGACTCCGACGTCGAGTTGAAGTCGATGATGGGGCAGCACGTGGTTCTGGAAATCGAACTGGCAGACACCACGCCTCGTTATCTGGCAGGCTACCTTACGCGTTTTGCCAGTATCGGTAGCGACGGTGGCATGGCCCGCTATACCGCGACGCTGAACCCCTGGTTCTCCATGCTGAAGAACCGTTTCGACACGCGCATTTTCCAGGGTTGTACAGTCGAAGATGTCGTCACCCAGGTGTTTGCCTTGTGCACCGCGTTTTCCCGGCACGAGTTCCGCCTGAGCAAGCCGCTCAAGCATTACACCTACATCACCCAGTACCGCGAATCCGACTTCAACTTCGTCCAGCGCCTGTTGGAAGAAGAGGGGATGTTTTACTACTTCGAGCACACCGCCGAAGGCCACACCATGATCATCTGCGACGACTCCACTACGTTGGTGCCGTTGCCTGAGCAGCCGCAGATCCGTTTCCACACGGCATCGGTCACCGAGACCGCCGACTCCATCACCCAATGGAGCGGCAACCGCCAGTTGCAGTCGGGGAAGATCGCGGTCCAGACCTTCGATTATCGTCAGCCGTCCAACCGCTTGCCGGTCGCTATGAAGAGCCTGAACAAGCAGGGCGATGTCGACGAATTCGAAATCTATGACTTCCCCGGTCAATACACCCACGGCACCTACGACGAAGGCGAAGCGCTGCTGCGGTTGCGGGTCGAAGCGCTTGAGCTCAAGGGCAAGAGTTTTCATGGCGCCAGTAACTGCCGCGCGATGAAGCCCGGTTATACCTTTGAACTGCTGCAGCATTACGATCACGATCAAGGCCCTGCCGATGAGCGTCAGTTCCTGTTGATGAGCGTCGATAGCGAAGGCCACAACAACTACCTCAACGGGCACCCGGCGAGCTACTACAACACCTTCTCCTGCGTGCGCAAAAAGATCGTCTTCCGCCCTCAACTCACCACCCCGCGCCCGACCATCTCGGGTCCGCAAACCGCGATCATCGTCGGCCCGCCGGGGGAGGAAATCTTCACCGACGAACTCGGCCGCGTGAAGGTGCAGTTTCACTGGGACCGCAAGGGCGAGCACAACGACAAGAGTTCCTGCTGGGTCCGCGTTGCCCAGTCCGGTGCCAGCGGCGGCTTCGGCAGCATCCAGATTCCCCGAGTAGGCGATGAAGTCGTGGTGGTGTTCCTCGACGGCAACCCCGACCGCCCGCTGGTCATGGGCAGCCTCTACAACAGCCAGAACACGCCGCCGTGGTCGCTGCCGGCGAACAAGACCCAAAGCGGTTTCCTGACCCGGTCGATGAAGGGCGATGGCGGTACGGCGAACTTCTTCCGCTTCGAAGACAAGTCCGGTGCCGAGCAGATCATCATGCATGCCGAGCGCAACATGGACACCGAGATCGAGGTCGACGAGACCCACAGTGTCGGCAGCAACCGCACGATCACGGTCGGTGGCACGCACACTGAAACGATCAAGAAAGACACGGTGATGAATGTCCAGGAAGGCTCGCTGACGATTCAGGTCGATAACCAGTTCATCCAGGTCAACGCCAAGCAACACATCATTCTTCAGGTGGGCGGTAGCAGTATCAAACTGACCCCCGAAGGTATCGAAATAAAAGGCGATGCCATCGATATTCTTGGCAAGAACACCTATGTCCACGGTGACCGTGTCGATATCAACAAATGAGAAATCAGACCATGGTCAGGACCAGTATCTACGACCGTATTTCCGAGAAACGGATCGCGGCCGAAACACTTGCGCGGCAGCAGTTGCAGGAGGCTGCCGAGGCTTCGCCCGCTGTCATCGAGCCTGAGCCGGTAGCGGTGGTACCGCTTCAATTGGCGCGCAATGAATTGAAAGTCGCGGGGCTGAATCTGGTAATGCCGCAAGGCTTCAACTTCCGCGACATCGATACAACGCTTGAAAAGCATGGTCATCCCGTCACGTTCAGTGCCAAGCGTCGTCCTGCACCTGAAGGGCTGACGCTGCAACGTTCGGTGCAGTTGTATGTGGAGAACCTGCGCAAAAACCACCCCGACGTCACCATCGTGCGGCAGAGCGATTGCCTGCTGGCAGGCAGTCCGGCGATTACCCTGGATTATATATTCACGGCGGGACAGGAGCGTCGCCACGGCAGAACGACCAGCGCAGTCATCCATCCCGCCAATGGTAGCGAGCGCCAATGGTTGAGCATGTCGACGATGATCAATCCCGCTCATGCAGAACTTGCCGATTGGCTGATCGAGTTCGAGACGATGCTCGAAAACATCAGCGCTGACTAAGCCTTTTCCTCTTTCACCTATTCACGGAACGCACGCCCAATGGACTATCAGCTTCAGGAAGGATCCATCACTTTGCCGGAAGGTTTTCAGGACCGCACGGTAAACATGTTTGTGCTCGGCAATAGCATTCCTGCGCCGCTGAACATCACACTGTCGCGCGACAACATGCTGCCGGCAGAGGATCTGAAGGCTTATATCGAGCGCCAGGTAAAACTCATTGCCGCCAAACTGCGCGGCTATACCTTGCTCAGCAAGAAGCCGGCAGCGCTGTCCGGGGAGCAACCGTTCTCCGGCATCCAGGTGGATGCTTACTACATGAACGATGGTCGACCGGTTTACCAACGGCAGGCAGCGTTCGAAATCGAACCCGGTCGCATCCTTGTGTTTTCCACGACCAGCCAGGCTGATTTCAGCGTCACACAAAACCAGAATTGGCTGCAGCTGCTGGCAAGTTTCAAACCGCGCCAGGCCGATACGGTGTCCACCGACAGCGCCGAACAGGAGTAACCCATGTTCGAAGCTGCGCGTTGGGGCGATGAAATTGAACACACCAGTGCGCTCGGCGGTTTTCTCGCCGGCGCAGTGATCGGGCTTGCGATTGCGACGGCTGCCGCATTCATGATCTGCACGGCGGGGCTCGGCGGAATTCTGCTGGGAATTGCCGTAGGACTGGCTGCCAGTTTCGTCCCCATGATTGGCGAAAGCATAGGGTCGGCAATGAGTTCGCCCGCCGGGGGGATCAAGCTTGAAGGCTGCTCGACAGATGTGTTCATCAACAGCCGCAATGCCGCCCACGCAAAGTTGAGCATGGGCACGTGCGATAAACACCCTGCGCCGGTCATGGTTGCCGAAGGCTCTTCCAACGTTTTCATCAACAATGTGGCGGCTTCGCGCAAGGGTGACAAACTGACCTGTGGCGCGAAGATCTCCAGCGGCTCGAACAATGTGTTCATCGGCGGCGGGACAGAGCGCTATCTGGATGTCGACGAAGAAGTACCCGGCTGGCTGCGGGTCACCGTCGACGTGCTGATGATTGTTGCCTCGATGGGCCGCGCAGTAGGTCCGATCTTCAGATTGGGCATGGCGCAAGGTCTGAAGGCTGCCGGGCCTTGCGCATTGAAGTTTGGAGCGACCGTGGCGGCCAGCTATCTGGCCGGGCGCTTTGTCATCGGTCCGGCCGTTGAGCGCGCAATCGGCGGTTTGAGCGGCAACCCCGTCGACCTTACCAGCGGGCGCAAGCTATTGCCCGAGTCCGGAGAAACCGACTTTGCGCTCCCGGGGCTCATGCCGATTGAATGGTCTCGCTTCTATGCCAGCGATCTGACCGTCGACAGCGTGCTCGGCAGAGGTTGGGTCTTGCCTTGGGAGCAAAGCCTGCGCAGAAGCGGCAGCTTCGTCTACCTCACGGATAATCAGGGGCGTAGCGTGCCCTTTGTGGATGTGGAGCCAGGTGATCGCATCTATAACCCCTATGAGCAGCTCCACCTGGTCCGCACCGAAGGCGGCCACTACCTGCTGCAAACCCTGGACAACCTGTTCTTCTACTTCGGCGAGGTGCCGGACGACAACAGCGATGTCCCGCTGCAACGCCTGGAAAATGCCCTCGGGCATTACCTGCATTTCACCCGCACGGCAGAAGGCCGGCTGACCGACATCAGCGCCACGGGTGGTGTTCGGGTGCACCTGCACTATGACAACCCGCTGGGGCGCCTGACCGACGTCAAGCGCGTCGTCGACAACCAGGCGGTTGAAACCCTGGTGCAGTACCGCTATGACGACAACGGCCAACTCATCGAAGTGATCAATCGCAACAGCGATTCGATGCGCCGTTTCAGCTACGCCGATGGTGTGATGGCCAGCCACAGCAACGCCCTGGGCCTGAGCTGTCATTACCGCTGGGAAACCATTGAAGGCCAACTGCGTGTGGTGGAGCACTGGACCAGCGATGGCGAACACTTTCACTACCGCTACGACTTCAAGCACCGCACCTCGTGGGCCACTGACGCACTGGGGCGCGAGCTCCAGGTCCAATACAACGAAGATCGCCGCGTGATTGCCAGTCGCGACTTCGGCGGTGAGCAGTACACCATCGACCTCGACGAAGCGGGCAACATGACCGGTCTCAAGCTGCCGGATGGAAACCGGTTAGGGTTCAAGTACGACAACTTTTCGCGTTTGCTTGAAGAAACCGACCCATTGGGCCGCCAGATCAAATACAAGTACCACCTCGGTACTACGCTGGTCACAGAAACGACCTTCCTGGACGGCAGTGTCTGGCGGGCCCGCTACGACGCCAAGGGCAACCTCATCGCCGAAGTCGACGCCCTCGGCCACACCACCGAATACCTGAACGGCGACGATGGCCTGCCACACACCATCATCGACGCGACCCACAAGTCCAAATACCTGTGGTGGAACACCCTGGCCCAAGTCGAGCGCTTCCAGGATTGCTCGGGTAAAACCACCACATACCGATTCGACGAGCGCCAGCACCTGGTCGCCGTCACCGACGCGCTGGGTCAGACCACCACGCTGGAACGCAAACCCGACGGCGAAGTGCTGCGCATCCATCACCCGGACGGCAGCGGCGAATCGTTCACCTACAACGCCCTCGGCCAGGTGCTGACGCACACCGACGGCAAAGGCCAGACCACGCGTCTGCTACGCACCGCCCGGGGCCTGCCGAGCAGCCGCCAGGACGCCAAGGGCCAGCGCATCCGCTACGAATACGACGCGGCGATTCGCCTGACCGCGTTGATCAACGAAAACAACGCGGCGTACCAGTTCGCCTACGATGCGTCCGACCGGCTGATCGAAGAAAAGCGCATCGACAACCTGACCCGGCGCTTCAGCTACAACCTGGGCGGGCATCTGACCCAGGTCGACGAAACCGGCTACGGCGAACGCGGCGAGCGGCCACAACGCCGCACCGAATTCGAGCGCGACAGCATTGGCCGGCTGCTGGCCAAACTCAATGCCGATGCCCGTCAGGATTACGCGTACGACGACGCTGATCGCCTGCTGTCGATCCAGCGCCTGCCGACCGCGCAGGGCAAGCAACTCGGCGTCAGCGAAGAAACGCTGGAATTCTCCTACGACCTGCTCGGCCGCCTGATCCAGGAGACCACAGCGCAAGGCGCCTTGTCCTACGAGTACGACCCACTGGGCAACCTCACCACCCTGATGTTGCCCACCGGCCAACACCTCAATCACCTGTACTACGGCAGTGGCCACCTGCACCAACTCAACCTCGACGGCCAGCTCATCAGCGACATCGAGCGCGACGACCTGCACCGCGAAGTCCTGCGCACCCAGGGCGCGCTCACCAGTTGCTTCGGCTACGACGCAATGGGCCGCAAGAGCTGGCAGTTCGCCTCGCGCCTGCCGGCGGAAAAACTCTCGCGCACCCACAACCCCGGAATTCAGCCTGACCTGCTGGTGGAACACGCCTACAACCCGATCCACCGCCGCCATCAATACGACCCGGCTGGCGAACTGACCCGCACCCTCGACAAACTGCGCGGCGAGATCAAGTACGAATATGAAGCCAACGGCCAACTGCACAGCCGCGACACCGGCCAGTTGATCGACAGCGAAGAATTCCGCTACGACGCCGCGGCGAACCGGCTGAACTTCAACACCAGCCAGTTCGACCACGTCAAAGACAACCGTCTCAAGCGCTGGCGAGATCAGGAATATGCCTACGATGCGTGGGGCAACCTGATTGAGAAACGCAGCGGGATGAACCGGCTGCAGACGTTCACGTATGACTGCGAAAACCGCCTCGTCAAAGCTGAGACGATGGTCAACGGCAAGCTGGAAAGTACCGGTGCGTATCGTTACGACAGCCTTGGGCGGCGGGTTGCCAAGGTGTCAGAGGTCGATGGCGTCACCGAGCAGAAACACTTCTTATGGCAAGGCCTGCGGATGCTGCGGGAGGATAGTCCGGGGCGGAGCAGTCTGTACCTGTATGAGCCGGGCAGCTATGCGCCGCTGGCGCGTGTCGACCAGGCGGAGGGTGAAGAGCAGCAGCTTTACTACTTCCATACCGACCAGATTGGTACGCCGCTGGAGATGACTGACCGGGAAGGGCAGATCGTCTGGCAGGCGACGTACAAGGCGTGGGGCTCGCTGGAGCGATTGGACGTCAACGAAGTCGAGCAGAATCTGCGGTTTCAGGGGCAGTATTTCGACGACGAGACGGGGCTGCATTACAACACGTTTCGGTATTACGATCCGGAGGTGGGGCGGTTTGTTACGCAGGATCCGATTGGGTTAATGGGGGGGGATAATCTATATCAATATGCGATTAATGCAGTACGTTGGATAGATCCACTTGGCTGGTACAATGGAGAAGGCGTACGTGACTTAGGTAAATACCATGCTAGTCACGAACATACCCTGATGAAATCTGAGTTCAAAATGACAGATGTTGAGCACTTCAGTCGTGCCAATCAATCAGTATATGAACGCGTTAAAGTTGACTATGAATTTAAAAAGACGTTGCAGTCGAAGTATCCTGGCGTTGTGGAGCATGTTCAGCCTCGGGTAGATGGTTCGTTCCGTGGCAGTTCTCCTCCGGGTATGACCTGGCATCATGGAGACAAGCCCGGATCGCTTCAGTTGGTTGATAGGCTAGATCATCAAACATATCACAAAATATACCATCCAGATGGCAAGGGTGGGCGGAATAAATGGGGCGGTGGTACCGCCTGTCGATAATAAAGAGAGTTTTTATGAAAGAATATAAAGGTTTTTCTGATCTTATTCTGAAACTAGAGCATCTACCTGCTGTTGGGTGGATCTTCGTAGACTCTACAGTTGATAGAGCATCGAAGGATGCTGTAAGTTCGGCAATTTTTTATGTGGCAGAAAATGATCTGGAGGAAATTGCGTGCGAAAAGTCTAAGCGTACGTTTGTCGAGTGTCCTACTTTGCTGGATATTAAGGGTGTCGCGGATCGAAGTAAAATAAAGCCTGATTTGAATAAGTATTTGGAGGCGACACTTTACTATCTTGAGAATGATGACTTTCAAGGCTAGTTGGTCGTTAAGTTAGTGGTCTGTTAGTTTTACAGGTCTTTGCGCACTTTACTGTGGCGGTTTTTAACTACTAAGAGTGGTTGAAAGGAGCATGAGGCTGGAGGGTGTGCATAAGCTGTACTGAAAGGTGGTTTTGGCGGGGGTAGATAGGTTTTTTTATGGATAGGGAGAAGTAACATGTATTCAAGGAATATGCTGACAGGGATGTTGATGTTGGTAGGGATTTTCCTGAGCGGATGTGACAAATCCGGCAACACCCAAGACGTTGCGACCCACAATCAGGAGCATTTGGAGGAGCGGAACTCAAGCCAGGCAGAGATAGAAAAATACAATATTTATGTCGAGGCAGCGAACAGGGGCGGGGATTTCGTCACCACACTAGAGAAGCGTAGGGCCGAATATTCTGAAACCCTCGCGTCAGGAAAGAAACTGACGAGTTATTACATCTTCAACAGTTATGATATCAGCATTCTGCAAGATAACCTTAACAAAGCATTGGAACTCTCTTACCCGATGCCAGAACTGGATGAACCTGCGAAAGGCATGCTTGTAGCGCTCGCAAAATTGCAGCCTGTCCACACAGAACTCGCCAACTATGCCAATTCCAAGGGATACCTTGCCGATGACGGAAAAAAAGCCAGGGAAATGGAGCCATTGCTGGATGCAGCCTTGGAAGCCGTTGTCGTTGAGCAGGCGAAGTTTTATGCCGGTATTAACAAGCTCGACGAAATAAACACCCAGACAGTCTTTGATAGCGCCGAGAAAGACAGCCTGGGTTATTACCGTGCAGGCATCGTGCTTTACGCCAAGCAATCCGTTCGATTGTCTGGCGATTTTTTCCAGTCATCTGGTGCGCAGGAAGCTACCAAACATTTTGAAGACAGCCTGAATAAGACTGCCCAAATGATCGATGGTTGGGACAAGAAGGGCAAGGCCCAGACACCAGCTCTCAAATGCAGTGTCTTGCTCAGTGATTTGAATCGTTTTGTTGGTAAAGGGCGTGAAGCGATCAACACGGCGAGAAGCGGTGGCTACAAGCCTGATGAGCAACGACAAATGATGTGGAAAATGAATAATCCCATCGAGCGAGATGCCAAGACTTTTGGGCAATCCTTTGACTCTGTGATCAATGGGCTGAACCGTACAACCTGTATCTGAAGGTTTGCAATGGAGTCGACAGTGTTCGCAGGCAACGCCTCTTAATGAAGGATAGTCGTCTGGATTACGTTGTTTTTTACAATCAACCACTAGGGAAGTAACCATCTCATGCAGCAATCACCCACACCCGCTTCAACGGTGACAGGTCAACTGATCTCCACCTTCCGTCACGGCAAAGGCTTTCTGGTGTTCTTGCTGTTGCTCGCAATCGTCCTGTTCTGTATGGCGGGATTTGTGTTGTACCTGGGTACCATACTGCCGGTGGCCAGTTCCGGGGCGAACACCAGTCGTGGTTCCAGCCCGCAGTTGTTGATCTATTCAGTCAGTGGCCTGTTGGTCGTCACCTCGGCGGTCTTGTTCGGGCTATATCCGTGGCAGAAGAAGTTGCGCGGAACCCATTATGAGGTTTACGAGCACGGCATTGTTGCTGTCAGTGGAAAGCAGCAACAATATACGGCGTTTACTGAAATAGAAGACCTTTACCTGTTCAGTTCTGGGCAAACCGTACTCACTGGCCTGATCACCAACCTGGCGTATAGGCGTAACGAAAGTGAGCCGTTTCATCGCGTCATCGAGTCGTTGAAAGGCTTTCAGGAATTCCAGCAACTGATGCGTGAGTTGCATGTTCGCGAGTGTCTGCCGGTTATGATGAACAAACTTGAGTCTAACGGCGCAGTGACCTTCAAGTATGTGCCGACCGGGCAGGTCTGGCGCAAGCGAGTCTCGGGGGACTTCCTGAATGTCGTCACTCAAACAATTATTGTGACACGCGAGTTTCTGGAAGTTGACGGACGTAAAGTCCCGGTGTCGGCCCTTGCTTCAGTCAATTTGAACGCCTGGAGTGAGAAGGTCACTCTGAAAGACGAGGCGGGGAATCAGATTCTATCAACGGTGTGCACCGGCATCATGAGTCATGACCTGTTCCTCACGACGCTGGATGTGCTGCTTGATGCTCAACGGGCAAGCAGCGGTGAGACTGTTGAGAGTCTGGCCTGAGAATCCCAGAGCACCGTCAGGCTGAGCAATACAAAAAAAACCGGCTGATCAGGCCGGTTTTTTTGAGGGCGGTGGTAGGGCAACGTATTCAGGCAGTGCGATTCTGGATCAGACGATCCGAACCACCTTCAGCGACGCGGTTTTGCAGCAGTTTATCAGAGCCACCTTCAGCGACGCGGTTCTGCAGCAGTTTGTCAGAGCCGCCTTCAGCGACGCGGTTCTGCAGCAGTTTGTCAGAGCCACCTTTAGCGACGCGGTTCTGCAGCAGTTTGTCGGAACCGCCTTCAGCAACGCGGTCCTCCATCAACTTGTCGGAACCATCGGCTGCCACACGGTTTTCGATCAGGCGATCAGAACCTCCTTCAGCGACCACAGGTTGAGCAGAAGATGCGGCGAAAGCGTTAACTGCGAAAACCGAGAAAGCGATGCTGAGGAGGGTCTGGCGTTTCATGATCGTGTGCTCCGGGGTGCTTATGGGTTGGTATGGAGCAGATGTTACGCCGTGGATTTTTTATGAGAACTTCATTGAGTCAATGGTGACTATCGATGCAGTCAATGGATGATTCGGTGCTCCTTGTAGGAGCGGGCTTGCTCGCGAAAGCGTTGTGTCAGTCGATAACATTGCTAGCAATGCCGACGTCTTCGCGAGCAAGCCCGCTCCCACAGGTTTTTGCAGTGGCCACAGGGGGGCGGGGTGTCAGTGGGAAATCAGTCCGTGATCGAGGGCGTATTTGACCAGCGCCGCAGGCTTGTCGATGTTGAGTTTGCGGCGAATGCTCAGGCGATGGGTTTCCACCGTGCGCACGCTGATGTCCAGTTCCCGGGCCATTTCCTTGTTGTTCAAGCCCTGGGCCATTTTGGCGAGCACCTGGCTTTCCCTCGGCGTCAGCTCGTTATCGGTGTTCTTGTCGGCGATCAAGCGCTGGGCGATTTCGGCGCTGTAGAAGGTTCCGCCGCTGGTGATGGCTTCGATGGCGGCGATGATTTCCCGGGACGGCGCGTTCTTCAGCACATAGCCACTGGCGCCGGAGCGCACTGACTCACTGACGTATTCGTAGTTGTTGTACATGCTCAGCACCAGCACCTTGAGCGACGGATACTGGCTGCGCAACACGCGGGTCAGCTCCAGGCCGTTCATGTCGGGCAGGCTGATGTCGACCAACAGCAAGTCCGGCCGGCAGCGGCCGACCATTTCGATGGCCTGCGCGCCGTTTTCCGCCTCGCCAACCAATTCCAGGGGCGACATGACGGCCAGCAGCGCCTTGATGCCGTCGCGGACCAGGGAGTGATCGTCGACCAGGGCGACGCGGATCGGGGAGGGCAGGTTCATGCGAGGCTCACTTTTGTTTTGAGGGGCATCAGCGTTTGCCGGTGGGCAGTTGCATCGGCAGCAGGACATCCAATTCGCTGCGTCCCGAGGTCGAGATCAGTTCGAAGCGCCCACCAAAATGTTCGACGCGTTCACGGATGTTGCGCAGGCCGATGCCGGTGTGACGGCGTTCGACCTGAGCGACGTTGAAACCTACGCCGTCGTCGACCACGGTCAACCGAACGGATTGTTCACAGCCGCGCAGGGTAATGGCAACGTTTTTTGCCCCGGCATGACGTTCGATATTGGTCAGGCCTTCCTGCACGATGCGAAACAGCGCGACGTCGGCGCCATCCACCAATTGGCAGTCGAACTCATTGTCGTCGTAGCTCACCGTGAGACCACTGCGTTGCGCGAACTCAGCGGCCAATTGGCCGATTGCGGCGGACAGGCCAAGCGTATCGAGCAAGGATGAACGCAGGTCATGGGACAGGCTGCGCACCTCGCCAATCGCCTCGCCCAATCGTTCAGTGGCGTTTCTTAACGTGCCCAGGCCTTTGTCGTGCGCCTGAGCGTTCTCCAGCAGATGGCTGGCCAGTTCGAACTGAAACTTGATCGAAACCAGCACCTGACTGATGCCGTCGTGCAGCTCGCGGGACACCCGTGAGCGTTCTTCCTCCTGGAGGCTGACGATGCGCTGGGTCAGGCGCTGCAATTTCTTGTCCGCCAGACGGTGTTCACTGACATTGAGCGTCATGCCCGTGGCGAACACGAACAGCACCGCAACGAGGGCGACCACGGCGATCGCCATCATGGTCTTGCGAATGCCCATGGCCACTTCGTCGCGCGCCTGTTGAGTGGCACGCTCGACGTCTTCGAGGTAGATGCCGGTGCCGAGCATCCAGCCCCAGCGATCGAGCATCACGACGTAGGCAAGTTTGTCGGTCACTTGACCCGAGGAAGGTTTGTTCCAGGCATAGCGTTGAAAGCCTTCACCCGATTGCGCGCTTTTGAGCAAGGCCTGGATGACGGGCAGGCCATGGGGGTCTTTCATGTCCCACAGGTATTTGCCGACCAGCTCCGACTGCCGCGCGTGCATCAGGCTGCGGCCCTCGTGGTCGTAGACGAAGAAGTAGCCGTTGATGCCAAAGCTGAGTTTGCGCAACTCTTCGAGCACTTTTTGCTGGGCCTGGGCGTCACCGTGGCCGTCATCGTAAAGCGGCTCGATCAGGCTTTTCGCCATTTCCACGTAGTTTTTCAGTTCGGCGCGTTTGCTGGCCAGAATGCTGTCTTCGATCAACTGAGCCTGTTGATCACCCAGTTGCCGGTTCAGGGAAATCACCAGCGCGCAGATGACGGCAATGGCCAGCACCAGCGGCAGAATCCCGAGGGCGACGATCTTGTGTTTGAGTTGCATGCTGACTCCTGCGCGCGAAGGCTCGGGATCATATGCCAAACATACGCCTGGCCAGTAGCGTTGCAGGACGGAATGACTGATGGCCCAAGTCCTGTAGGAGCAAAGCTTGCTCGCGATGGCGGTGTGTCTTTCAATAATCTTGGTGACTGTTACACCGCCATCGCGAGCAAGCTTCGCTCCTGCAGGGGGTTGCATCAGCATGTTCTACGTAGAACTACGTAGAGGCCACGTACGTAGTAACGCGGATTTATTTGTGGACGGCATGCGCGGATATTGGGCCAGCTCCGCACAGCGGACACAATTATAAAAATTACCGCCGCAGTTCACTGGCTGTGGCAGGAGACACGCTATGCCCCGTCTGGCTAAACACCTTGCCTGGTTTGCCGTGGCTGTCCTGGGAGCGATTGCGCTGAGTGTCGTGGCCTTGCGCCGCGGCGAAGCGATCAACGCCCTGTGGATCGTAGTCGCAGCCGTTGCCATCTATCTCGTTGCTTACCGCTATTACGGTCTGTTCATCGCCAACAAAGTGATGCAACTGGACCCCAATCGCGCCACTCCCGCCGTACTCAATAACGATGGTCTGGACTATGTGCCGACCAACAAACACATCCTTTTCGGTCACCACTTTGCGGCCATTGCTGGCGCGGGACCGCTGGTCGGTCCGGTGCTGGCGGCGCAGATGGGCTATCTGCCTGGCACGCTGTGGCTGATCGCCGGCGTGGTGTTGGCCGGTGCCGTTCAGGACTTCATGGTCCTGTTCATGTCCACCCGCCGCAACGGTCGTTCGCTGGGTGACATGGTCCGTGAAGAAATGGGCCGCATCCCCGGCACCATCGCGCTGTTCGGCTGCTTCCTGATCATGATCATCATCCTCGCGGTGCTGGCGCTGATCGTGGTCAAGGCCCTGGCCGAGAGCCCGTGGGGCATTTTCACGGTGATGGCGACCATCCCGATCGCGATGTTCATGGGCATTTACATGCGCTACATCCGCCCGGGCCGCATCGGTGAGATCTCTATCATCGGCGTGCTGTTGCTGCTGGGTTCGATCTGGCTTGGTGGCGAGATCGCCGCTGACCCGGTGTGGGCCAAGGCCTTTACCTTCACGGGAATCCAGATCACCTGGATGCTGATCGGCTACGGTTTTGTCGCGGCAGTGTTGCCGGTATGGCTGATCCTGGCGCCGCGCGACTACCTGTCGACCTTCCTGAAAATCGGCACCATCGTTGCCCTGGCCATCGGTATTCTGGTGACCATGCCGGAGCTGAGAATGCCGGCGCTGACCCAGTTCGTCGACGGTACCGGTCCAGTGTGGAAGGGCGGTCTGTTCCCGTTCCTGTTCATCACCATTGCCTGCGGTGCGGTATCCGGCTTCCACTCGTTGATTGCTTCCGGCACCACGCCGAAGCTGCTGGCCAGTGAAGGTCATGCCCGCTACATCGGCTACGGCGGCATGCTGATGGAGTCCTTCGTGGCAATCATGGCCATGGTCGCCGCTTCGGTGATCGATCCGGGTGTGTACTTCGCGATGAACAGCCCGGCCGCCGTCGTCGGCGCCGATGCTGTAACCGTCGCGCAAACCATCAGCAGTTGGGGCTTTGCAATCACCCCGGAAGCGCTGCAAGCGGTTGCCCATGACATCGGTGAAACCACCATCCTGGCCCGTGCCGGCGGTGCACCAACCCTGGCCGTCGGTATCGCGCAGATCCTGCACAGCGTGCTGCCGGGCGAAAACACCATGGCGTTCTGGTACCACTTCGCGATCCTGTTCGAGGCGCTGTTCATCCTCACGGCGGTAGACGCCGGTACCCGTGCCGGTCGTTTCATGCTGCAAGACTTGCTCGGCTCGTTCGTTCCGGCCCTCAAACGTACCGAATCCTGGACCGCCAACCTGATCGCCACTGCCGGTTGCGTGGCGATGTGGGGTTATCTGCTGTATCAAGGCGTGATCGACCCGCTGGGTGGCATCAACACATTGTGGCCGTTGTTCGGTATTTCCAACCAGATGCTGGCCGGTATTGCGCTGATGCTCGGCACCGTGGTGCTGATCAAGATGAAGCGCCAGCGTTACGTCTGGGTCACGTTGCTGCCAGCCGTTTGGCTGCTGATCTGCACCACGACGGCGGGCTTCATCAAGTTGTTCGACGCTAACCCGGCAGTCGGCTTCCTGGCCTTGGCCAAGAAGTACAGCGATGCCTTGGCCAACGGTCAGGTATTGGCGCCAGCGAAAAGCATCGACCAGATGCAGCACGTGATCTTCAACGCCTACACCAATGCAACGCTGACCGCGCTGTTCCTGTTCGTGGTGTTCAGCATCCTGTTCTTTGCGCTCAAGGTCGGCGTTGCCGCCTGGGGTACCAAAGAGCGCACGGATAAAGAAGCGCCGTATCAAGCGCTGCCGGATGCCTGATCATGTTCAATGACCTGAGTCGTCTCGGCAAATACCTCGGTCAGGCCGCGCGCCTGATGGTGGGCATGCCCGACTACGATAACTACGTCGAGCACATGCAAACCAAACACCCGGACCTGCCGTTGATGGACTACGAGGCGTTCTTCCGCGAACGCCAGGAGGCCCGTTACGGGAGCAAGGCTGGACCGAAGTGTTGTTGAGTGAATAAAAAAACCGGCCTGAACAGGCCGGTTTTTTTATGCGCAATTCTGTAACGCCAGCGGATCACGCCGCCAGGCGAGCCGAGGCATGGTCACTGTGTGTAACCTGAACCTCGGTATTTCGTTCGCGGGGCGCCAAGTCCCGCCGTTGTTGTGCCTGCATTGCCCGATCAGCCAGTTTGGCCTTGTGGATCAGGCGACAGAATACGAAGGCGGTGGCGATTGACAGCAATGGCCAGTAGATGAACAGCGCTTTCATGGACATGGCGTTTCCTCATGCTGCCGATGTTTTTGGTGACTACCGAGTGTGTATGGCAGTGGTGTAATGTCATTGTGACATCTTTTCATGAAAAAGACTGTTCATTTCTTGTGTATCGGCATGAATAGTCGCTAGGAATGGCCATTTCAAAGTCACTTCCAAACCAAAGCGGGATAGCCGTTTGCCAGGGGTATCGGTATGCTCTGCGCGTCGTCTGAATGCCATCGATTAATAACTACAGTGATGCCATGAGCCAATCAGAATCGCGTGCGAATGTTCTAGCGCTTTATCCGGAAGACTCCCGCGAGGCCGCTGCGTTGCTCAAGCAAGCCGTGCCCCTGATGGTTCGCCACAACATTCCGCCCAATCCTGTGCATTACGCGCTCTGGTACACCTATAGCAAGGGGCTGGATCCGGAGCTCAACCGGCACCTGGACCGGGTTGTGCGGGACTTCGACGGTTGCCCGCCAGAATCCGCCACCCGGCTGTTTCGCGAATACATCATTCGTGACGAGCTGGAAGACGCCCGCGCCGAGCAGCACCAGGTCATCAGTCTGGTCGACGGGATGGAGCGCGACATTTCGCGTAGCGTGCAGGGCAGTCAGAACTTCCAGAACCGCTTGGGGCAGTGCCTTGAAATGCTCGACGAACCGGTCAGCGATCGCTTGCCGGGCATTCTCAATGAGCTGCAGCAGAGCACCCGCGTGATGCAAAGCCAGCAGGAGCACTTCCTCGGCCAGTTGCAATCTGCGCAAAACGAAATCAAGACCCTGCGCGACAAACTGGAGCGCGCCCAACGGGCCGCCACCGTCGATGGCCTGACCGAACTGCTCAATCGCACGGCGTTTACCCGTTTGCTGCAGCAGGCACTGGGCAAGGCCTCCCGGGCGGTGGCGCTGGTCATGCTCGACATCGACCATTTCAAGCAATTCAACGATCAGTACGGTCACCCATTGGGCGACCGCGTGTTGCAGCATGTCGGGCAAGTGTTGCGCGGCGCGCTGCCCGCCAATGCATTCGCAGGACGTTACGGCGGCGAGGAGTTCTGTGTCGTGCTCGAGGGCTGCGCCGATCTGGCCGCCGCTCATGCCTTCGCCGAACACCTGCGCCTGAAAGTGCAATCCCTGCGGATCAAGGCGCGTGGCACCGATACTGTGCTGGACACGATCACCGCGTCTTTCGGTGTCGCCTTCGCACAGCCCGACGACAATCTTGAAAGCCTGGTGACCCGCGCTGATGACGGACTGTATGAAGCCAAGCGCAACGGTCGCAATCAGGTGCATGCCTTGCAGAAAAGCCCGGCATAGTCTTGCGGTTGCGTCGCGCCGGATTTCTGTTTACTGACCGTCCACGCTGCGCGGCACGCCGAAGGGGTTGCTGTCACGCAAGACCTCGGGCAGTAGCGCGTCAGGGAAGCCCTGATAGGACAACGGACGCAAAAAACGCTCGATCGAGGTCATGCCCACCGAGGTGAAGCGGCTGTCTGACGATGCCGGAAACGGTCCGCCGTGAATGGTGGCGTACGACACCTCCTGCGGATGGGCGAAAGCGTTGACCACGATTCGCCCGGTACGACGCTCGAGGATCGGCAGCAATCGGCGGGCCAGTTCAAAGTCTTCTTCCTCCAAATGCATTGCCGCGCTGAGTTGGCCGCGCAGTGCACGCGCTACCGCGAGCATTTGCGCCTGATCCTTGACCTTCACCAACAGCGCTGCCGGACCGAACACTTCGTGTGCCAGGGCCGATTCGCTGAGGAAGCGATCGCCGTCCACTTCAAGCAAGGCCGACTGGCCATCCAGGTCTGCCACCGCCGCCGTGCCTTCAGCGACAGGTTGAGCGCCAGCGTTTTGCAGGTGGTCCAGACCGCGGAGGTAGGACGCGTGAATGCCCGGCGTCAGCATCGGACGCGCTGGTGCGTCAGCCACACGTTTGATCATGGCGGCACGCATGGCTTCGAACCCGGCGCCTTCGATGGCAATCAGGATCGCCGGCTTGAGGCAGGCTTGCCCGACGTTGACCAGCATGCGCTCGACAAATCCGTCACCGATCTGCGCGCCGCGCACGGCCAAGGCCTGGGGCAGGATGAACGTCGGGTTGACGCTGGTCATCTCGGTGAACACCGGGATGGGCTCGGCGCGAAGCTGTGCGCGGCGGTACAGCGCCATGCCACCCTGTTCCGAACCGGTGAAGGTCACGGCCTTGATCAATGGATGGTCGACCAGCGCCTCGCCGATGGCATTGCCGCCGCCACGCACCATGGAGAACACGCCTTCGGGCAAACCGCTGTCCTGCACGGCTTTGCGAATGGCCAACGCTTGAATCTCCGAGGCACCAGGATGCGCGTTGTGCGCCTTGACGATCACCGTCGCGCCGGCCGCCAGCGCTGAAGCAGTATCGCCACCGGCTACCGAGTAGCTGATGGGAAAGTTGCTCGCACCAAAAATGGCCACGGGGCCGATGGCGATTTTCTGCAGGCGATGATCCATGCGCGGCCGTGGCTGGCGATCAGGCTGCGCCGGATCGATGGCCAGTTGCAGGAAGCGACCTTTGCGCACCACTTCGGCGAACTGACGGAACTGGGTGGCAGCCTTCGCCGCTTCGCCCCGGAGTTGCGCCTCGGGCAGGCCGGTTTCCAGTGCGGCCCGCGCCGCCAAGGGCTGGGCGAGCGCATCGAGGTTAGCGGCGATGCGCTCGAGGAACGCCGCGCGTTCAGTCAGTGAAGTATGGCTGTAGTGGTCGAACGCTTCGTCGGCAAGATTGGCCGCCATGTCCACTTCGTTGACGCCACCGAAGGCGAAGTCCGGCTCGATGAGCAGATTGGTCGCTGGGTTGAGCGCTTTCATGGTCCCGGCACTGGCGGGGACTTCGCTGGCGCCGATCAACAGGTTTCCGGTCAGTTTCATGTTTGGCTCACGGCTTGAGGGTGGCGATCAGTTGCTCGGTCGTCACAATCGAATGGGCATACGTCGGGCCATTCAGTTCATGGGCGGCGTGCATCATTTCCGGTTTGAACGCGGCGGTGGCGTCGCGTACCAGGGTGACGTGATAGCCGAGTTCCTGGGCGTAACGGGCAGTGGCCTCAATGCAGGTGTTGGCGAGGAGGCCGACGATGATCACGTGAGTGATGCCTTTCTGTTTGAGCCGAAAATCCAGGTCGGTATTGGCAAAACCGCTGGAACCCCAATGCTCCTGGACGATGATGTCGCCTTCCTGCGGCGCGAAATCGGGATGCCATTCGCCACCCCATTCGCCACGTGCGAAGTGATGCATGTGCTGGATCTTGCATTGAGTGGGGCTGGGGTGATCCCAGTTTTCGTAGTCGCCGTGTTCCCAGCGACGGTGCGGTACGATGACCACCGGAATGTCGAGGGCGCGGACGGTGCGGTCGAGGCTGCGCAGGTTATCGAGCAAGCCGACCTGCTTGGCGATGGGCTCGAGCAAGGGGAAGATCTTGCCGCCTTCGGACAGGAAATCATTGTAGGGGTCGACCAGCAGGTAAGCGGTCCGATCAAGCGGGTAGGCTGCGTTGGACATGACGGATACTCCAGGAATTTAGACTGACCCATGCCATGGGATTGCCTTGGCATGTTGTTAGTATGATAATCATAGTAACTAGGAAAGAGGCAAGCCCGTATGGCGGTAAAGAAGAATAGTCCTGAAACGTTGTGCCCGATTGCACGGGCCGAGGACATCGTCGGCGATCGCTGGACCGTGCTGGTTTTGCGCGAGTTGTTCATGCGCAATCATCGTTATGACGAGATTCAAGTGCAGACGGGCGGCACGCCGCAGATGGTCGCGGCGCGTCTTAAAAGCCTGGAGGCAGACGGGATGGTTGAGCGCCGCGCCTACAGCGAGCGGCCGCCGCGCTACGAGTACCACCTCACTGCCAAGGGCGAGGCGTTTTACTCGGTGGTCCTGGCGTTGCGTGCCTGGGGCGAGACCTGGTGCAAATCCCCGGACGAGGGGCTGGCCGTGCGTCATATCCACCGGGTCTGCGGCCAGCCTGCGGGACTCGGGCCGTTGTGTGCCCATTGCGGCGAGTTGCTGAGTCGTGAAACGCTGATCAGCGAGCCCGCGCCAGCCTACATCGAAGAACGCGCTGCACGGCGCGACGCTTTCAAGGGCAAGCGCGGGACGGTGGTCGATAAACTCGAACAGTGAGGCGCAGGTGGCATGAGGCCGCTAACGCCGACTATTCGTTCGAGTAATAGTGACCATCATTGATCACAAGTTCTGTTGCCTGCAGCAAACAGTGAAAATTGCGCCCAACTCAAACGCTTTTAACGGAACCGGCGCGATGAAGATTTTAACTCCACTGGCCCTTGTCGCATTTGTGCTGTTGTCGGGTTGTGCCTCCACGCCAAACGACCCGACGCTGACATTGCAGACGAAAAAAGCACCTGAAGAATACGCAGAGTGCGTTCTGCCAAAACTGCATGAAGGTGCACTGCACACCACCGTCTCGGAAACTCAGCGCAGTTACCGGATCGTGGTCTCGAGCAAGGTGGCTGCCGACGACGTTCTCGAGGCCTACAAAGGCAAAGTGTTCCTGTACGAGCGCGCTTTGCTGGCGTCGACGTTCGGTCCTTCCCGGCTTGAACGCGCTGCCCAGGAATGTCTGTGAGGCACCGCTAGCAGGTACGCTCCCGCCGGGGATCAGGTTCGCGCCGCTGTGCTGCTGCGCAACGTCAACTCAAATGGCAACACCACATGCCGCTGTGCCAGCGGTTTTTTCTCGATCAGCGCGATCAACATTTCGACAGCTGTCTGGCCGAACATTTCCGCCGGTTGGGCGATGGTCGTCAGCGGCGGGTCGCAGTAAGCCGCGAAAGGGATATCGTCGAACCCCACCAACGAAACATCCTCTGGCACGCGCAGGCCTTGTTGCTTGATGTGCTTGAGCGCACCGATGGCCATCTCGTCGTTTTCGCAAAACAACGCCGTGGGACGTTCGGCCAGTTTCAACATCGTTGCCGCGCCGTCATAGCCGGCTTTGAGGCTGAAATCACCGTGGCAGATCAAGGCAGGATCGGAGGCAATGCCCGCCTGATCCAAGGCAGCCTGATAACCCGCCACGCGATCGCGGGTCAGCGGGCTGCTTTTCGGGCCTTTGATCAGGCCGATGCGGCGGTGGCCGAGTGCGATCAAATGTTCAGTCATGGCTTTGGCGGCGGCGCGGTTGTCGAGGCTGATCGTTGGATGGCGACCGCCCTGGATGACTTCGCAGGCGTTGACGATGGGCGGCAGTTCGGCGTTGGGGAAGGGCGCCTCGAACGGGTCGTAGGCACGCAGCTGGATCACGCCATCGGCCTGGTGGTTGTACACCAGTTCGGCGAATTCCCGTTCGATTTCCTCCCGCCCCTGGGTGTCGCACAGCAGCAAACGATAGTTTGCGGCCTGAGCAGCCTGTTGCGCACCGCTGATGACCCGGGCGAAGAATGTGTTGGCGATGGCCGGCACCAGAATCACCAGATTGCCGGTCTTGCGCGAACGAAACTGCACCGCCATCAGGTTCGGACGGTAACCGGCCTGTTCCACGGCGGCATTGACCTTGTCGCGGGTTTCGGGGAGCACGCGCTCGGGCGACTTCAGTGTGCGGGACACGGTGGCCACCGAGACACCGGCCAACCGGGCTACTTCGCGGATATTGGACAAGACCACCTCGTTTTCAAACAGCGCGGCCGGCGAGCTTACCGCAGGTCGGTCATGGGCTGAAATGTTCGTCAAGTTTTAACCGGGGTTTGACAGGTCACTGAACTGAGCCTAAATTTCCGCCACGATGTAACCGGTTACATCATGGCCGGTTTCCAGTCCAGATAGAGAAAAAATGCAATGAACGCTGTGGTGCCAAAAATAAGAATGGGATTTGTCGGCGGTGGCGAAGGTGCCTTCATCGCCAAGGCCCACCGTCAGGCCGCCGGGCTCGATGGGCGCTTTGAACTGGTGTGTGGCGCGTTCAGCCGCGACGCCGAAAACAATCAAGGCACCGGCGCAGCGCTGGGCTTGGCGGCGTCACGCTGCTACAGCGACTGGCGCCAAATGCTCGAAGCCGAACGTGCCTTGCCAATGGAACAACGCATGGAACTGGTGGTGATCGTCACCCCCAATCATCTGCACGCGCCGGTTGCCAGCGAGGCGCTGAGCGCGGGGTTTCATGTATTCAGTGAAAAACCCGCAGCGTTGAATCTGGCCGAACTGCTCACCCTCAAAACGGTGGTCGAGCGCAGCGATCGTTTGTACGGCCTGGCCCACACTTATCTGGGTTATCCCATGGTCTGGCAAGCGCGGGACATGGTGCGCAGTGGTGTGATCGGCGCCGTGCGGAAAGTGATTGTCGAGTATCCCCAAGGCTGGCTGAGCCAGGACGTCGCCGGGCAGGGCAACAAGCAGGCCGCCTGGCGTGATCTGCCTGAGCAGTCCGGTTTGGGTGGATGCATCGGTGATATCGGCACCCACGCGTTTTCCCTGGCCGAATTTGTCGCGGATCAACCCATTGAGCAGCTGTGCGCAATGCTGGGTATCCATATTGACGGCCGACAGCTGGACGATGATGCCTCGATGCTGTTCAAGATGGCCGATGGCGCCAGTGGCGTGCTGATTGCCAGCCAGGTCTGCGCGGGCGAAGAGAACCCGTTGAAGATCCGTGTCTACGGCGACAAGGGCGGGTTGGAGTGGCGGCAGGAGGAACCGGCCAGCCTGATCCACCGAGCACTCGATCAGCCGTTGCGCATCCTGCGTTCCGGGGTCGGCCAGGCGTGGTTGTGCGAAGCCGCCAGCCAGCGCATGCGCCTGCCCGCTGGCCATCCCGAAGGCTATCTCGAAGCCATGGCCAATCTGTACAGCGATTTTGCCAATGCGATTCGAGGTGAGGTTGCCGGGCATGACGCGCCGGGCGTGCCCGGTATCGACGTCGGCCTGCGTGGCATGGCGTTCATTGAAACCGTCATCGCCAACCATCGCGGCGATGCCAAGTGGACCGAACTGGTCTGTACCCCATGACGCTGGAGACCTCCATGACCGACTTTTCTCAATCTTCATCCGGCATGCGCGGCCCGGGGATTTTCCTTGCGCAGTTCATGTCCGCCGAGGCCCCGTTCGATACCTTGGCCAACATCGCCCGATGGGCGGCCTCCCAGGGTTACAAAGGTATTCAGTTGCCGACGCTGGGGACGCAGTTCATCGACCTCGCACGCGCTGCCGAAAGCCAGAGCTACTGCGACGAATTGAAAGCCGTGTGCGCCGACGCGGGTGTCGAAATCAGCGAGCTGTCGACCCATCTGCAGGGGCAACTGGTGGCAGTGCATCCGGCGTTCGATACGCTGTTCGATGATTTCGCGCCACAGCATTTGCGTGGGCAGCCCGAGGCGCGCACTGCATGGGCCATCGACCAGTTGAAACTGGCCGCGCGCGCCAGTCAACGTCTGGGCTTGAAGGCTCACGCGACGTTTTCCGGTGCGTTGCTGTGGCCATACATGTACCCGTGGCCACAGCGTCCGGCCGGTTTGGTCGAGCAAGGTTTCGCCGAACTGGCCAAGCGCTGGCTGCCGATCCTCGACTGCTTCGAAGCCGCCGGGGTCGACCTGTGCTACGAAATCCACCCCGGCGAAGACCTGCATGACGGCGCTTCGTTCGAGCGTTTTCTCGAGGCGGTCGATCACCATCCCCGCGCCGCCATCCTCTACGACCCGAGCCATCTGTTGCTGCAGCAAATGGATTACCTGGGGTTCATCGACCGCTACCACGAGCGCATCCGCATGTTCCACGTCAAGGACGCCGAGTTCCGCCCCGATGCCCGTTCGGGTGTCTATGGCGGTTATCAAGGCTGGGTCGAGCGGCCGGGGCGCTTCCGCTCGTTGGGCGACGGCCAGATCGATTTCAGATCGATCTTCAGCAAATTGACCCAATACGACTTCGACGGTTGGGCCGTGCTGGAGTGGGAATGCTGCCTGAAGGATTCCGCGCAGGGTGCCGCTGAAGGTGCAGCGTTCATCGAGCGACACATGATCACCAGGACGCGCAAAGCCTTCGACGACTTCGCCGGGGTGTCTGCTGATGAGCGTTTCAATCGGCGTTTGCTGGGGTTGCCCGACGCCTGATGCAGGTCCCTTGCTGGTAAAAAACAACAATAAGACGGTGACTGTTATGACGTTGATGACCGCGCGACTGAGCGCAATGATGTTCCTGCAGTTCTTTATCTGGGGTGGCTGGTTCGTCACCCTCGGTACATTCCTTGCCAGCAATCTGGGCGCCAGTGGCGGGCAGATCGGCATGGCGTTTTCGACCCAGTCCTGGGGCGCGATCATCGCGCCTTTTGTGATCGGCCTGATTGCCGACCGGTTCTTCAATGCCGAGCGCATCCTCGCGGTGTTGCACCTGGTCGGCGCGGTATTGCTCTATCAGCTGTATCAAGCGCCTGACTTCAGCACGTTCTACCCGTTTGTGCTGGCCTACATGATGATTTACATGCCGACCCTGGCGCTGGTGAACTCGGTGGCTTTCCGCCAGATGAGCGACCCGGCCCTGGAGTTTTCGCGCATTCGCGTGTGGGGCACGATCGGCTGGATCGTCGCCGGTGTGGTGATCAGTTTTGTGTTCGCCTGGGACTCGCAAGCGGCGATTTCTTCTGGCGGGTTGCGCAATACGTTTCTGATGTCGGCCATCGCTTCGCTGCTGTTGGGGCTCTACAGCTTCTCCTTGCCGCGTACCGCGCCATTGCAGCCAGAAGCGGGGCGTGTCGGCCTCAAGCAAATGCTCGGGCTGGACGCGCTGGGTTTGCTCAAGGATCGCAGCTACCTGGTATTTTTCATCGCCTCGATCCTGATCTGCATTCCACTGGCGTTTTACTACCAGAACGCCAACCCGTTCCTGGCGGAAATCGGCGTGACCAATCCCACGGCGAAAATGGCCATCGGGCAAGTCTCCGAAGTGCTGTTCATGCTGCTTCTGCCGCTGTTCATCCATCGCTTCGGGATCAAGCTCGCGCTGTTGGTGGGCATGCTGGCGTGGGCCTTGCGCTATCTGCTGTTTGCCTACGGCAATAACGGCGACCTGGCCTTCATGCTGTTCACCGGCATCGCTTTGCACGGCATCTGTTACGACTTCTTCTTCGTTTCGGGGCAGATCTACACCGACGCCAAGGCCTCGGAACGTTTCAGGAGTTCGGCCCAAGGCTTGATTACGTTGGCGACTTACGGTCTGGGCATGCTGATCGGTTTCTGGGTGGCGGGGCAGGTGACCGATCACTACGCCACGACAGCGGGCGGCCATGACTGGAAGCACATCTGGTTGTTCCCGGCAGGTTTTGCATTGGTGATCTTTTTCTTCTTCTCCCTGGCGTTCAAAGGCCGGGAGGCTGTGGAGGTGCAAACTTCGGTTTGATGATCACCTGCCAGCGCACATTCGCCGTCCGCCTGCGCGCGGGCGGTGTCGGCAACGAATTCGCCAGCGGTCTCTCCCGCTCAGCGGCCATGACTGAAAAGCACAAGACTTGCAGCTGAAAAGCCGGATAATGGCCGCCATTCGTTTAGCTCGTATTCTGGTAATCCCGCATGGAAATCAAGGTCAACTTTCTCGACAACCTTCGACTTGAAGCCAAGTTCGATGACTTCACCGTGGTTGCCGACCAACCCATCCGCTACAAGGGCGATGGTTCGGCACCGGGCCCATTCGATTACTTCCTGGCTTCATCGGCGTTGTGTGCGGCTTACTTCGTAAAGTTGTACTGCCAGACCCGCAACATTCCCACCGACAATATCCGTCTGTCCCAGAACAATATTGTCGACCCGGAAAACCGCTACAACCAGATCTTCAAGATTCAAGTCGAGTTGCCGGCAGATATCTCCGACAAGGACCGCCAGGGCATTTTGCGCTCCATCGACCGCTGCACGGTGAAGAAGGTGGTGCAAGCCGGGCCTGAGTTCGTGATTGAAGAAGTGGAGAACCTGGACGCCGATGCCCAGGCGTTGTTGATGCCTGCTTCCATGTCGGAGGCGGGCACCTACATCGTCGGCAAGGACCTGCCGCTGGAACAAACCATCGCCAACATGTCGGGCATCCTGGCCGGCCTGGGGATGAAGATCGAAATCGCTTCGTGGCGCAATATCGTGCCCAATGTTTGGTCGCTGCACATCCGCGATGCGCACTCACCGATGTGCTTTACCAACGGCAAGGGCGCGACCAAGGAAGGCGCATTGGCGTCGGCGTTGGGCGAATTCATCGAGCGCTTGAACTGCAATTTTTTCTACAACGACCAGTTCTGGGGAGAAGAACTCGCCAACGCGGCGTTTGTGCATTACCCGGACGAGCGCTGGTTTCAGCCTGGCCCTAAAGATGAACTGCCGAGCGAAATCCTCGATGATTATTGCCTGAAGATTTACAACCGCGATGGCGAGTTGCGTGGTTCGCACCTGTACGACACCAACTCGGGCAATGAAGAACGTGGCATCGTTTCGCTGCCGTTTGTACGTCAGTCGGATGGCGAGGTGGTGTATTTCCCGTCCAACCTGATTGAAAACCTGTACCTGAGCAACGGCATGAGTGCCGGCAATACCCTGGCCGAAGCGCAGGTGCAGTGCCTGTCGGAAATCTTCGAGCGCGCGGTGAAACGCGAAATCATCGAAGGCGAATTTGCTCTGCCCGATGTACCGGCCGAGGTGTTGGCGAAGTACCCGGGGATCCTCGCTGGCATTCAGGCGCTGGAAGAGCAGGGCTTCCCTGTGCTGGTGAAGGATGCGTCACTGGGTGGCGAATTCCCGGTGATGTGCGTCACCCTGATGAACCCGCGCACCGGCGGCGTGTTCGCTTCGTTCGGCGCGCACCCGAGCCTGGAAGTGGCGCTGGAACGCAGCCTGACGGAACTGCTGCAGGGCCGCAGCTTCGAAGGCCTGAACGATTTGCCCCAGCCGACGTTTGAAGGCCATGCGGTGACGGAGCCGAACAACTTTGTCGAGCACTTCATCGATTCCAGCGGTGTGGTGTCGTGGCGCTTCTTCAGTGCCCAATCGGACTACGAATTCGTAGAGTGGGACTTCTCGGGCCAAGGTGAAAACTCCAATGCCGAGGAGGCCGCAACACTGTTCGGCATTCTCGAAAACATGGGCAAGCAAGCGTATATGGCGGTGTATGAGCACATCGGTGCAACTGCCTGCCGCATTCTGGTACCGGACTACTCGGAAATTTATCCGCTCGACGATCTGATTTGGGACAACACCAACAAAGCCCTGTTCTTCCGTGCCGACATTCTGAACCTGCACAGCCTCGACAAGGCCGGCCTGAAATCACTGGTCAAACGTCTGGAAGACAGCGAACTGGATGACTACACCGACATCACCACGTTGATCGGTATCGAGTTCGACGACAACACCGCTTGGGGCCAGCTGACGATCCTGGAGTTGAAGCTGCTGATTTATCTCGCTCTGCAGAAATACGAAGAAGCGAAAGAAGCGGTGGAAATGTTCCTGCAATACAACGACAACACGGTCGAGCGCGGCTTGTTCTACCAGGCCGTGAACGTGGTGCTGGAGATGAAGCTGGACGAAGACCTGGAACTGGAAGACTACGAAGCCAACTTCCGCCGCATGTTCGGCAACGAGCGGATGGACGCAGCCATCGGTTCGGTGGAGAGCACCGTGCGCTTCTATGGCTTGACGCCGACGAGCATGAAACTCGAAGGCCTCGACCGGCACCAGCGGCTGATCGACAGCTATAAAAAACTGCACGCGGCGCGGGCCAATATGACGGCTTTGTCCAACTGACAAAAAGCAGGACTGCTGCGCCAATCCTTGTAGGAGCCAGCCTGCTGGCGATGGGCCTGAAGACAGCGCGTTCATTCAGGCAGAGCGCGTCATCGTTGACGACCATCGCGGGCAAGCCCGCTCCCACAGGGGATCCACTGTGGGAGCTGGCTTGCCAGCGATGGCGCCGGCACATTCAGCACTTCTGTGACTGATACCCTGCTTTCGTCGGAACGCCGCCAGGAGCGAGCCCGCTCTCACAAGGCTTGGGAGCCGATCACAAAATCTTCCGCCAGCCCCAAAACCTGTAGGAGCATGGCTTGCCCGCGATGGCTGCCTGGCTGCCAGCCCATCTCTGCCAGATGTTCCCAAATCCTCGCGATCTTCCAAACGAGGCGCGTCTTCGTTGATGCCCATCGCGAGCAGGCTCGCTCCTACAGCAGCATCGGCTTTTTACATTCAGCCCTCGCTTGCTGAAAACATTCGCGCCAGCTGTCGCTGTTCGAACACCTCACTGACGAAGTCGATGAACACTCTTGTCTTGGCTGGCATCAGGGCGCGAGTGGCGAAGTACATCGAAATGGTTCCCGCGTCGGCGTACCAATCCGGTAGCAGTCGCACCAGGTCGCCGCGCTCGATCCAGCTCAGCACATCCGGGACTGCGAGGAAGCAGACGCCCAACCCCAGCAATGCGGCCTCGCGCATCGCCGCCGGGTCGTTGACGACAATGGTCTCCTTGAGACGGGCGGTCATTTCTGCGCCTTGCTTGTCGCGCAGGGTCCAATGCCTGACACGACCGGTGCGGCCGGAGCGCATTACGATTCCATTCAAGTCTTCGAGTGCGCCTGGATGGGGGGGTGAGGTTTTTCCACGCATGTATTGCGGTGATGCAACCGCGATGACATGAGCCGCAGAAAGTCGGCGCGAGATGACGCCTTGAGCCAGTTCAAAGCCTGCACCAATGGCCACGTCAAACCCCTCGGCGATCAGGTCTACCTGCCTGTTCTCGAAATGCCATTCCGGGCGAACCAACGGATACCGGGCCAAAAACTCTGGTAGCAGTGGCAGAACGTGGCTGATGCCAAAGGTGGGGGGCATGCTCACTTTCAACAGCCCGGCGGGCTCACCGTGGTCCGCGGCAATCGAGCTGATGGCGTTTTGCAACGCGTCCAGGTTGCCGCCAATGCTTGTCAGAAAATGCTCTCCGGCTTCGGTCAGCGTCAGCTTGCGTGTCGAACGATGAAACAATCTCACGCCGATGTTTCGCTCGAGCATCGCCACATTGCGACTGACGGCGGCGGGGGTCAGCGCGAGTTGGCGCGCGGTAGCGGAGAAGCTGCCGGACTCTGCACTACGGACGAAACATTCGAGATTGGCCAGGGTTTCCATGGGTCACCTGATACTAATACTTGAAAATGATGCTAATCATTGCACGCTAATCAATTCATTTTCAGCAAGCCATGATGATTTCACCCTAACTCAAGAGTGAAATGTTCATGACGACCCAAACACTCCCGCTTGCTGGAAAAGTCGCCTTGGTGACCGGTGGTTCCCGTTCGATTGGCGCTGCGATTGCCAAGCGTCTTGCCGCTGACGGCGCACGGGTTGCGCTAACCTACAGTGCCTCGCCTGCCAAGGCTGAAGAAGTCGTAAAGGCCATTAACGCTGATGGTGGACGCGCCATTGCCATTTTCGCTGATGCCGGCGAGCCCGCTGCCGTGCGTGCAGCCGTTGCGCAAACCGTAGAAGCATTGGGTGGTATCGACATTCTGGTGAACAACGCCGGCCTTGCGCTCGGTGGTCCGATCGAGGACATCGAGTTTGAAACCTACCAGCGCATGATCGCCGTCAATGTCACTGGCGTTTTTATCGCCACTCAGGAAGCAGTTCGCTACATGAAAGACGGCGGCCGGATTATCCACATCGGCTCATCCATGACCCGTTATGCCGCGTTCCCTACGGCGTCCCTCTACACCCTGACCAAAGGCGCCATCACCGGTTTCAATCGCAGCCTGGTGCGTGACCTGGGACCTAAAGGCATCACGGTCAACACCGTTCACCCCGGCCCGACCGATACCGACATGAACCCGGATGGCGGCCCGGTGAGCGACATCGTGAAACCTGGTATCGCGGTGGG
Organism: Pseudomonas sp. Sample_10; assembly: GCF_004321495.1. Taxonomy (NCBI): domain Bacteria; kingdom Pseudomonadati; phylum Pseudomonadota; class Gammaproteobacteria; order Pseudomonadales; family Pseudomonadaceae; genus Pseudomonas; species Pseudomonas sp. Sample_10. The sequence continues at coordinate 42,189 of NZ_RCOE01000059.1, read as the reverse complement.
CCGTTACGGTCAGTCCCACGAAATTGCCAGTGTTGTCGCATTTCTCGCGGGGCCTGAAGCCTCCTTCGTCACTGGCGCAGACATCGTCGCGGACGGTGGTTTCACGGCCTGATCCAGCTCTTCATTGAACAGCCGCAATCCAATCGTGCGCAGGATCTGCGGCTGCTTTTGTAAGGGAAATCTTTACCCGGGTTGGAGATTTCCCCCCTTCGGATGCTGTTCGTCTTAATACCGCTGCGGTGACGACTGACTTACCTTGCACAGACAAGAGGCGTGTCGTCGCAGCGGACCTTTCCATGAGTCCGCCTGGCGTTTTACCCATAACAACAAGAGGCCTGGCAATGCTCGATTCAAACGTCCCGTACATCTCCCCTGCAATCCGCCGGTATGTGACAGGCATCTGCCGGTAACTGCTTCTGGCGACTTTTAGTTTGACACTGCTCCTATAAATACAGTGCCCCGAGCACATACAGATGTGGAGATGTTAGATGCATCAGGTAAAGCAATCTTGCCGCGGGCTCGGTATGGCCGGCGTGCTGGGGATGATCTGTGCGCCTTTGGCGGCACAGGCCGATGTCATTGATGACAGTCATTTCAAAGTGGATACCCGTAACTTCTACTTGCACCGTAACTACACCAATCACAATGCCGCGGATTCCGAAGTGCACAGTTGGTCGCAGGGCTTCGATGCGCAATTCACTTCCGGTTACACCGACACGGCGCTGGCCATCGGCCTCGATGTGGATGCGCAATACGCCCTGCGCCTGGATTCGTCTGGCAACGACGGTTCGCTGCCCTACAGTGTGAGCGACCAGCAGACGGCCGATGACTACAGTCGCGCCGGTGCAACCTTGAAAATGCGCTACAGCAAGACCGAGTTGAAGGTGGGGGATCTTCGCCCGCAATTGCCGGTGGCGTTCGATGACCCCAGTCGGCAGTTGGACACCATCTATCAAGGGGCCGTGGTTGAGTCCAGGGAAATCGACAAGTTGACGCTGACCGGAGGCCGTTTCTGGTCTGCGGTGACACGTGAGTCATCCAACCACGAGAAACTGTACAAGTACGGCTCCACCGATAACCTCGACAGTGACGGCCTGGATTTCGGCGGCGCCACTTACGACATCAGCAAAAACCTGCAAGCCAGTTACTTCTATGGCGTGTTGCACGATATTTATCAGCAACACTACTTCGGCCTGATGCATATGGCTGATCTGGGCAACGGCTACAAACTGAAAACCGACTTGCGCTACTTCAATAACAATGAAGATGGCAGTGCGCTGAACGGTGAAATCGACAACCGTTCCTATGGTGCACTGTTCAGTTTGCTCAAGGGCGCGCACATGTTTGGCGTCAGTTACCAGCGCATGCTCGGTGACAGCGTGTTCCCGACGATGAACGGCTATATCCCGCAACCCTACCTCGTGCACTGGTCGTCGCTGGGCTTTGTGCGTCCGGACGAAAAGTCCTGGTCGGCGCGCTACAGCTATGACTTTGCCGGGATGGGCATGCCGGGCTTGAAGTTCTTCACCCGCTACACCAAAGGCACCAACTGGGACCGTGGTGGCAACCTCAGCGACAACGAAGAAAGCGAGCGTTTCCTGGGACTCAACTATGTGGTGCAGAGCGGCGCGCTGCAAGGCCTGGCACTGGACTTGCGTAACATCGATGTGAAGCAGAAATACGGCTACGACTACAACGAATTCCGAGTCGCCACGACCTACACCTGGAAGTTCTGGTAAACCCGGTTCACCCAGAGATTGACCCTATAACAATAAGAGGACTGACCATGATCGAACCCCTCATCCTTTACATCTGCCCCGCAACTTCCCAGTCGCTGCGCCGTGCAGCGTCACCCGGTGCGCTGCGCGCATGAGCGGATTCCAAAAGGAGCAAACACTAGTGAATATCCAGGTCGATAACGCGGTCCTGCAGCAGAAGAAGACTTACCTTTACGAGTGGTACGTGGTCGGCTTGTGCATGATCGCCTACATCTTTTCATTTGTGGATCGGCAGATCCTGGCGTTGATGATCGAACCGATCAAAGCCGATCTGCAAATCAGCGACACCCAGTTCAGTTTGTTGCACGGGCTGGCGTTTTCATTGTTCTACGCGTTCATGGGCATGCCCATTGCTTATCTGGCTGACCGCTTCTCCCGGCCGAAAATTATCGCCATTGGCGTGGTGTTCTGGAGCCTGGCGACGGCCGCCTGCGGCCTGAGCAAGAATTTTCTGCACATGTTTCTCGCGCGTATCGGCGTGGGTGTCGGCGAAGCTGCGCTATCGCCTTCGGCATACTCGATGTTCAGCGACATGTTCCCCAAGGAGAAGCTCGGCCGCGCAGTGGGTATCTACTCGATCGGCTCGTTCGTTGGTGGCGGCCTGGCCTTCCTGGTCGGCGGCTATGTGATCGCGATGCTCAAGGACATGAACACCATCGAAGTGGCCTTTCTCGGCGCGATGAAAGCCTGGCAGTTGGCGTTCTTCATTGTCGGTCTGCCCGGCATCCTGGTCGGCCTGCTGATCTGGCTCACCGTGCGCGACCCGGCGCGCAAAGGCCTGCAGGTCGATGCGCAGGGGCGGGCAAAGAAGGTCGCGCTGAGCGATGGCTTGCGTTTCCTCGGGCGCCACCGTGCAACGTTCACCTGCCATTACCTGGGCTTTTCGTTCTACGCCATGGTGCTGTTCTGCATGATGAGCTGGAGCCCGGCGTTGTACATCCGCAAGTTCGGTCTGTCGCCCATGGAGGCGGGCTACATGCTCGGCACCGTACTGTTGCTGGCCAACACCGCCGGCGTGCTGTTCGGTGGATGGCTCACCGACTATCTGGCCAAGAAGGGGCACCAGGACGCCGCCATGCGCACCGGCGTCATCGGCGCCCTCGGCATGGCGGTACCGGCCGTGCTGTTCCCGCAAGTCGATCAACTATGGCTGTCGGTCGCGCTGTTGGTGCCGGCGATGTTCTTCGCCTCGTTCCCGATGCCGGCGTCCACGGCGGCCATGCAGATCCTCGCGCCGAATCAGGTGCGGGCACAGGTCTCGGCGGTTTTCCTGCTGATCAGCAATCTGTTGGGGTTGGGTTTGGGCACTACGCTGGTGGCCCTGTTGACCGACCGCTACTTCGGTTCGCCGGCGGCGGTGGGTTCGTCGATGTCCTTGGTGATCGCCGGCGCGTCGGCGTTGACCGCGCTTCTGCTGTGGCGTGGTTGCCGTCGATTTCGTGAAAGCTATGCCCGGGAATATCCGGCTCACGCGTGATCGGTCATAGTCCATGATCGGCGCCTCGGCCTCGCTCCTTTCGACGGGAGCGGGGCCTTGGCGCTCCAGGTCAGGAGGATCCTCGATGTTGAATGACGTACACCTGCTGGAACGGCACAGCCTGCTCAGCTCGGCCGATTATCGTGAGATCAAGGACAAGGTCAGCCACTACCTGTGCCCGCACAGTTTCAACGTGCTGCGTGACGCGCCGATCCAGACCCGGCTCAACGGCGTGTTCTTCGGTGATTCGGCGCTGCTCGACTTGCGCTATGGCGCGCCGGTGGAAATCACCATCGGCGACATTGCCGATCAATACCTGTTTCGCATTACCTTGCAGGGCCATTGCGAAGTGGCCCACGGCCGGCGCAGCGCGGCGATGCAGTCGGGCTACCTGAGCGTGTCCTCGCCGTTCGCGCAAAGCCGCATCGTCACCGATGGGCAATGCCGCAACCTGATCCTGCGCATCGACCGGGATGCCCTGGAGACCCAACTGCAACGCTTGCTTGGCCGCAGCCTGCGGCAGTCGGTGATCTTCGATGTCAGTGTCGACCCGCTGGGCGCCGGCGTTGTCAGTCTCTACCACACGCTGGATTACATCTGCCGGCTCTACGGCGATGGCGTGGACGGTTCGCGCCTCGCCAGCGGGCTGTCCGAATACCTGATGCAATTGCTGCTGACACAGTTACCGCACAACTACTCCGCGGACCTTTTGCTCGACCAGCGTGCGCCGCTGCCGCATCACGTGAAGAAGGCCCGGGACTACATCGAGGCGCACCTCGATGCACCGATCAGCCTGGCCACCCTGAGCGAGCTGTGTGGCGTTTCGGTGCGCACCTTGCAGAACGGCTTCAAGCAGTTTCTGCAGCAAGCGCCGGTGGAGTACATCCGTGACCGGCGCCTGGCGGTGATCCATGAATCGCTGAAGCAGGGCCGGGACGGTGAAACCGTCACCGATATCCTGTTGCGCCACGGCATCAACAGTTTCGGGCACTTTTCCACGGCCTATCGGCATCGCTACGGCTGCTTGCCGTCGGACACCCTGCGGCGATGCAAGCATTGAGACTTCTGCGCAATCCGTAACGCGGCTGCGCAATCGGGTAAGTGCGCGGCAGCCCGGCTCGATAGCATCGAGTCACTGACAAGAGGAGTGACTCGATGAATATTACGGTGCTGGGTGGTGGACATGGCTGTTACGCCGCTGCTGTTGAAATGGCTGAAAAGGGACATCAAACCCGCCTGTGGCGTCGTGACAGCGCCGCGCTCAAGGATTTGCAGGGCATTGGCAGCCTGACCATCAAGGACTATCGGGGCACTCGACAGTTATCCGTCGGCAAGCAGGGCGACAAGCTGTCGTTGACCGACGACCTGGCCGAAGCCTTGGGCGATGCGCAACTGGTCATCATCCCGTTGCCGTCGACCTCCCACGAAGACCTCGCCAGACACGTGGCCCCGCACCTGCACGACGGTCAAGTGGTGTTCCTGCCGCCGGGCACGTTCGGCAGCTACGTGTTCGCCAAGGCCATGGCCGAAGCGGGCAACCAAAGCAAAGTCGCCTTCGCCGAAACCGGTACGCTGCCGTACCTGGTGCGCAAGCATGGCGCCAGTGACCTGGTGATCAGTGGCTACGCCACGCGCCTGCCGACCGGCGTGTTCCCCAGCAATCTGTCCGAGCACGCTTTCGCGGTATTGCGTGAGGCCTACCCGAGCGTGGAGCCGATCGAAGACGCCCTCAGCGGCGCGTTGATGAACGCCGGTCCCATCATCCACCCGCCGTTGATCATGATGAACGCCGGTCCTCTTGAGCACTTCGAAGCCTGGGACATTCACAACGAAGGCACCCAACCGTCGATTCGCCGTGTGACCAACCAGCTCGACGCCGAACGCATGGCCGTACGCGAAGCCCTGACTTATGGCGCGCCGCATTTCCCCTTGGCCGACCACTACAACACCCACGAAGGCGACGAGTGGATGTACGGTCGCGGCGCCCACGGCAAGCTGACCGACAGCGGCGACTGGCGCGAAGACATCGACCTGCAGAAACACCGCTACATGCTGGAGGACACTCGCCTGGGCCTGTCTTTCCTGGTGTCCGTGGGGCGCTGGGCCGGTGTGCCGACCCCGGTGGCGCAGGGCTTGCTGAGCATTGCCTCGGTGGTTGCCGAGCGTGATCTCTACGCCGAGGGCCGCACCCTGGAAAATCTCGGTCTGGTCAAGCTTGACCGGGTGCAAATGACCGAACTGCTGACCAAGGGTTTTAACTGATGAACGCCCCGTTGCCGAACGTCAGCGTGGTCGGTGCCGGGCGGATGGGCGAGGGCATTGCCCTGGCGTTCATTCATGCGGGCCTGCCGGTCACCCTCATCGATATCAAGGATCGCGCCGAGGCAGAGCGTCACGATTACTTCGAGCGTGTACGCAACAATATCCGCGGGGAACTGCAAACGCTGGTACGCCTGGGCGTGCTCCAACCGGAGCAGGCGGACATCGCGCTTTGCCGATTGAAGTTGCAATGCCGGTCCGGGGCCGCAGCGACATTGCGCCTGTGCGACCTGGTGTTCGAAGCCGTGCCGGAGGTCATCGCGGTCAAGCAGCAGACCTTCGCCTGGGTCAGCGAGCATGTTCCGGCGTCGACCATCATCGCGTCTACGACCTCGACCTTTCTGGTCACCGAGTTGAGCGAAATGGTCAGTCAGCCACAACGCTTTGTGAACGCGCACTGGTTGAACCCGGCCTACTTGATGCCGCTGGTGGAAGTCAGCCGCAGTGCAACGACTTGCCCGCAGGTGGTCGAACGCCTGCTGCAATTGCTCAAGCGCATTGGCAAGGTGCCCGTGGTGTGCAATCCGGTGGCCGGCTACATCGTGCCGCGCATCCAGGCACTGGCGATGAACGAAGCCGCGCGGATGGTGGAAGAGGGCGTGGCCAGTGCAGAGGATATCGACACCGCAGTGCGCGTCGGTTTCGGTTTGCGCTTCTCGGTACTCGGGCTGTTGGAGTTCATCGACTGGGGCGGCGGCGATATTCTCTACTATGCCTCGCGTTATCTGAGCGGGGCGCTGGCACCGCGTTTCGAGTCGCCACAGGTGATCGCCGACAACATGCAAAACGGCCGCAATGGCTTGCGCGATGGTCAGGGTTTCTATGATTACCGAGACCTCGACGTGGACGCCTACAAGCAACAGCGACTCGGCGATTTCGTTCGCAAGCTGGCGTTGTCGGGGTTGACGCCGGCATTCGACGGCGCCTTGAAGCAGGGTTGAGCATCAGGGCCGGCAACCGGCCCTGACCGCTACGGTTTCTTCGGCGGGACGGTAAAATTCACCGTCGTGCTGGTCAGGACCCTGTGCGTCGGATCGGCGACTTCGAGCAGAACCTTGTGAGGCCCGGGCGTCAGCCCAACCAGGATGATCGGGTCTTCACTGGTGTGCGCCCATGTACCTTTCCAGTCGTCGACGGTCACGTGCAGATGACTCAGCCGAGGCGATACATCAGCCGCCGCTTTACCAAAGACCGGCATGATCCTGGCGTGCGCCGCTCGATACTGGATGATCACAACACCACGTGCGAGCGGCTCGGCAAGCGGGGGGTAGGCAATCAGTTCGGGTGCTGTTTCGGATTCCAGGGGCAGAATCGCCGGCGGCGGGTTGGTATCTGCTGGCGTTTGCGCGCACGCGGCTGTGCAAAAGAACCCGGCAAAAGCCAGGGCTATCAGGTTTTCTTGAGCGAGGAACATGGTGGTTACTCCCGCGAGATGTCTTCCAAATTAAAGTTGGCTTCCCCCAAAACTCCCCAGCTGACTGTCATCGATGGATAGTTTGACTTCGCTTTGCAACAACGCCAAGGCCCGGTCAAAGTCAAAGCGTTCAAGCTCATGCGCCACCCGGCTCAGGCGCTTGGCCAGTGCGACATCGAGCGCCAACCGACGGATCTCCTCGAGCGCTTCAAAGGCGGCGGTGTCGCTCTCAGCCAATAATTGCCCGAGCCGAGTGAGCTGCTGCTTGAGCTCCGTTGAGGGTTGAGACGCCTGCTGCGCAATCGGTGGACTGGCTGCGCCAAGACGAGCAAGCGCGTTCAACACCGGCATCAAGCATTGTTGCACCTCAGCCAAATGGCTCTGCACGACACTACTCGTTTCGCCAGCCCGGCAGGCTTGCTCCAACTGCGCAGCGGTCTGCGCTAAAGCCTTGGCCCCAATGTTGCCGGCGCAACCGCGCAGGGTATGAGCCGCGCGCATGGCCGCGGTCGGATCGGTGTCGGCGAGGGCTGCCTGGAACTGCTCGACAAAGCTGATCTGGGCTGCATGGAATGTGCGCAACAGCCGCAGGTAAAGGTCGCGCTTGCCTGAACAGGCGGCTAATCCTGCGACCTGATCGATACCTTCAAGCTCAGCGGGCAACTGTTCGGATGTTTCGGGATCGTTCACCTCCTGCTCCCGGCCTCGACGACCGCGCCTTGGTTTGATCCAGCCGGCCAACGTGGCGAACATGGCCTCGACGTCCAATGGCTTGGTCAGGTGGTCATTCATGCCGCAGGCGAGGGCGCGTTCGCGGTCTCCGGTCATGGCGTCGGCGGTCATGGCGATGATCGGTAGTGCGGCCAGGTGCGACTGCTGACGAATCCGGCGGGTCGCGGTATAGCCGTCCATTACCGGCATCTGGCAGTCCATCAGCACACCGTCGAAATCGCTGTCGCGTGCCAGCAGATCAAGTGCCTGTTGACCATCAAAAGCCAGTTCCAGCGTTATGCCGGCCTCTTGCAACAAGTCGCACGCCAGCTCACGGTTCAGCTCATTGTCCTCCACCAACAGCAGCCGCGCGCCTTTCAAGCGTGCGATATTGTCAGCGCTCTGCTCGCTGCGTTCACTGGCGCGTGTGCCGGTTTGCGGCAGTTTGCCGAACACGCTGCCTATGGCTTCGAGCAAGGTGGAGGGAGTGACCGGTTTGGTCAGTACCACCGGCAGTTGCACGTGCTCGCGCCTGGCCTGTTCAAGCAACTCCTCGCGGTCGAGTGCCGTGACCATGATGACTGACGGTGTACGCGCCAGATTGGCCGAACGCATCTGGCGGACCGTCTCGACGCCATCCATGCCCGGCATCCGCCAGTCCATCAGAACGACGTCGAAGGGCAACGAATTCTTCTCGGCCTGCGCCAGCATGCGCAGGGCCATGCGACCACTTTCGGCGACGTCCACTTCGACACCGAAGCTGTGCGCCATGCCCGAAAGAATCTCCCGGGCACTGGCGTTGTCATCGACCACCAACACGCGGATACCCAGCAATTCATCGGCGGTGAACATCCGTCGCGCAGGGGCATTTGCCTGTACGCCCAGACGTACGCAAAAGTGAAACGTCGAACCGCTGCCCAGTGCGCTCTCGACCCAGATACGTCCCTCCATCATTTCCACCAGACGCTTGGAAATCGCCAGGCCCAGGCCTGTGCCGCCGTACTTGCGCGTTGTAGAACTGTCGGCCTGCATGAACGACTGAAAAATTCGCTGGCATTGCTCTTCGCTCATGCCGATACCGGTGTCGCGCACCCAGAAGTGCAGTTCGACCTTGCCCTCGGCAGTTCCCAGGCGCTCGATGCCCAACACAATTTCACCCTGTTCAGTGAACTTCGTCGCGTTGTTGCCCAGGTTGGCCAGGATTTGGCCGAGGCGCAACGGGTCGCCAATCAGCGCGGTCGGCAAATCGGCGACCGTGCTGTAGAGCAGCTCCAGGCCTTTGTCCTCGGCCTTCAGGCCCACCACGTTAGTGAAGTTCTCCAGCACGTCTTCGAGGCGGAATGGAATGAGTTCCAGGTCCATCCTGCCAGCCTCGATCTTGGAGAAATCGAGGATGTCGTTGATGATCCCCAGCAGGCTTTCCGCCGAGCGATGCACCTTCACAATGTAGTTGCGTTGCCGGTTGTCCAGATTGGTGCGCAGCGCCAGATGACTCATGCCGATAATGGCGTTCATCGGTGTGCGGATCTCATGGCTCATGTTGGCGAGGAATTCACTCTTGGCCCGTGTCGCCTCTTCGGCGATTTCCCGGGCGTGCTGCACGTGTGCCTCGGCGGCCTTGCGATCGGTGATGTCGTAATACCAACTGGCGCTGATGCGGCGCTCACCCAGCGTCAAAGGAACAGCCGAGAGCAAGACCTCGAAACGTTCTCCTCCATCGCGCTGCAGACTGGCCTCGAAGTTCAAAACCGCGCCCCTGGCGGCGGCGTCCAGGAAGCGCCCGCGTGCTTGCGCATCGCACCAGAACTGGCTTTCATCCATCTCGCCCAATTGCTCGCGGTCGACGCCAAACAGGCCCTCCAGCTCCGGATTGCAGTAACTCAGGCGCCCCTCATCGTCACGGATCAGCATGGCCACCGGGCTGCTGTCCAATACCGCACGCAACTGCGTTTCGCTGGACTTGAGCGCCGCTTGCATTTGCCGACGCTCGCTGACATCGCGAACCGAAGCGCATATGCACGTGCCACGACCTTCCAGCAGCGGCAAGTGCGACAGGCCGATCTCTACGGAAAACAGGTTGCCGTCCTTGCGAAGGCCCTTGAGATCCTCCAGCTTGGCGCCCATCTGCCGGGTGCTGCCATGGGCAATGAAGCCATCGCGCAAACTCACATGCCGCCCGCGTGCGGCTTCAGGCACCAGGCGCTCGATGGACTCGCCCACCAACTCGCCCGGGGCATAACCGAACAGCGTGTCCAATTGCGGATTGGTCATCAGGATTGCGCCTTCGGCATTGATGACGATCATGCCGTCCGGCGCGGCCTCGAGGATCGCCCGATACCAGGCCTTGGTGGCACGCAAGGCGCTCTGTTGCTTTTCCAGTTCCTGCGATTGCAGCTCCAGGCGCAAGGCCTGCTCACCCATTTCATCAGCCTGGCGACGAGTTTCGATCAACAAGGATTGCACCGCCAAATTACGTTCCATCACCGCCATGGCACCGGCGAGGCGCGGCATGGCCTCCTGTAATAACGCCTGTTCACGAGGCCCCAGCGGTTGATGACCCGCCAGTTCGAGCACGCCGAGCAAACGTTCACCGCGTAATACCGGCTGAACCAGCAGATAGCTGGCCGGCACTTCACCCAACTGCGAATGCAAGCGTCCCAGCGACTGGCCAAGTCCCTGCAATTCACGCGGCGCCCGATCCAGCGCGCATTGCCCCAACAGGCCGGCTCCCATCATCACCGTCGGCGCCGGCGGGTAATCAGGATCGGTCGCGTAGCTGCCAATCAGTTGCAGGCTTTCATCCTGCTCTTGCACGCTATAGAGCACGCCCCGGCATACACCCAACATGCTCGCCATATGCCGCAAAAAGACCTGTGTCAGCTCGCGTGGCGTTTCCGCTTGCGGCAAATCGGCCTGCAGCTGCTCGGTTTGCGCCTTGACCCAGCGTTGGCGCTCCAATTGTTGCGACTCGGTTTGCAGCGTCGCGATGGCACGCGCCAGATCCCCCGTTTCATTTTGCAGATCGGTGTGGGGGATCGTCCCATCCAGATGGCCGGCGGTCAGTTCGTCTACGGCGGCGCGAACCTGGTAGAGGGGCAGGCGAATCGAGCGGCTGATCAACCAACCCATCAACCACGCCAGTGCCAGGCCACCGAACAGCAACACATAAGTGAGCCGGGTACTGCGCCCGGCGGATTCGGCGATCTGTTTGGCCGTGTCATGAATGGAGGCCTGTTTGACGCTCGCCACTTGTTTGAGCAAGTCGTCTGCGCGCTCATCCAGGCTTTGGAACACGACACTATTGATCAGCCGATTGGCTTGCACTTGATCCCCGGCACTCGCCAGTTCCAGTGCGGTCTCACCGTCGTGCAGTAAACGCTTCAGCAAAATCTCGAATGTGGCGAACCGCTCCTGGTTCTCCTGGCGCCAGAGGGTCGGTTGGATTTGCAGCAGCGCTTCTTGCAGATGTTGCCGAGACTCGCGAAATTGCGTGACGCCCTTGCTACGAACAACTTCATTGCCGCCATCGACGGCATGCTGCAATCCCTGTACGAGATGCGGCATCAGCACTCTCGCTTCCTGCAGCGGTTCGATGCCCGCCAACTCTTGCCGGTACAGCCTCTGCATATCGGCTTTCAACAAGTCTTGGGCACGCAGGCTTTGCACGCCGAGTATCAGAACCAGCGCCCCTAATGTCCCGAAGCCGAGGATCAATTTGATGCGAAGCGGCAGACGTTCCAGCAGCGCGAGCACTCTGGTCATGGCAATTCCCGTTAATGAAAAACCGACGTGTTCACCGCTCAGGGCTTTTGCGAAAGGCGTTGCAGGTCGGCCAGCCTCGTCATGTCCTGATCGCTGTCCGTAAACCGCTCGGCAATGGCATGGAATTGCTCGGCATTGGCAAGGAAGGCATCGCACACGTCAGGATCGAAGTGGCTCGCGCGCCCCTGACGAATGATCTCCACGGCCTGTTCGTGCGGCATTCCGGCCTTGTACACACGACGACTGATCAACGCGTCATAAACGTCCGCAACCGCCATCAATCGGGCACTGACTGGAATTTCTTCGCCGACCAATCCCTGCGGATAGCCGCTGCCGTCCCACTTTTCCTGGTGGCTGTAGGCGATTTCCTTGGCCACGCGCAGAAAGTCCACTGAAAGCCCCAACTGGTCCTCGGCACGCTGAATGGCGTCGCGGCCCAACGTGGTGTGGGTCTTCATGATTTCAAATTCATCCGCAGTGAACCGCCCCGGTTTGAGCAGGATGTGATCCGGAATGCCGATCTTGCCGATATCGTGCAGCGGCGCCGACCTGAACAACTGGCGGATGCTGTCATCGTTGAGCACTGGATTGAAACGCGGGTGATCGCGCAGCAATTCAGCCAGCAGCCTGACGTAGTGTTGGGTGCGGCGGATATGGTTACCCGTCTCGTTGTCGCGGGTCTCGGCCAGAGAAGCCATGGCGTGGATAGTGACATCCTGAATAGCCACCACCTCGCGAGTGCGGCGCTGGACCTCCTGTTCAAGGAACTCATTCTGATCGCGAAGGAAGTCAGCCGCGGCCTTGATCTTCAGTTGGGTCTGCACCCGAGCCAGGACCAATGACGGACTGATGGGTTTGGTGATGTAGTCGACAGCGCCCAACTCCAGGCCCTGGATTTCGTTTTCCAATGACGCCAGTGCCGTAAGAAAAATGATCGGGATGTCGCGGGTGCGTGCGTCTTGCTGCAGCTTGCGTGCAACCTCATGACCGGACAGCCCCGGCATCATGATGTCGAGCAGGATCAGATCCGGCAGTGGATTGTTTTGCAGTATGCGCAACGCCGTTTCGCCGCTGTTGGCGGCCTTGACCCGATATTTGTCCTTGAGCAGATCGGCCATCAGCATCAAGTTGTCTGGCGTGTCATCGACCACCAGAACGGTGGTCGCAGGATAAACATCCTGTTCAATACCCATGTCTTTTGGCTCCGCTGCCCTTTGAAGGATTGCCCAAAGTCCTTCCATTGCAGAGAAGCGTAGCTCTATTCATCGCGTTTGCTGCTGGAGTAACCGTTGTACTTGAGTTGTCCGTTACGAATGCCGGAACAGGTGAGCATTGCTGTCGATGATGGTCTGGATGATTTCCACTGAACCATTAATGGCGAATTGCGCGCCCATGCACACCAGAAGAAAACCCATCAGCCGTGATATGGCATCAATGCCTGACTGTCCCATGATTTTCATGATGATTCCCGAACCCCGCAGGCATACCCAAAGAATGAGTGCGGTGAACAGGAAAATCAGCGGTGGGGCGACCAACAAGACCCAGGCAGGAAACAAGGTACTGTTTTTGATCGTGGCGGCGGAGCTGATGATCATCGCAATGGTGCCAGGCCCGGCGGTACTCGGCATGGCCAGCGGGATGAAGGCAAAGTTCGGTTGTTCCTGTGGGCCGTTGCTCAAGGAAGAGGGGGCAACAGTTGGCGGAAACAACATCTTCAAGCCCATGATGATAAGAATACCGCCACCGGCCATTCGCAAGCCCGGGATGGAGATGTTAAACGCGTCCATGACAAACGCGCCTACGTAGTAGGTCACTGCCATGATCAGAAAAACATAGAACGACGTCAGAAAAGCCTGGGTGTTTTTTTCCTTGTGACTCAACCCTTTACTCAAGGCGAGAAACAGCGCAACTGTCGTAGGCGGGTTCGTCAGTGGCAGCAGAGCCAATAGCCCAAGGCCGATTGCGTTGAACAGATCTGTCATATCGAACTCAAGTCCTGTTGTTCGAGGCCACGTTATCGGCAAACGCAATCAGCGTGAGGTTTTGACCGTCATGACTTCGGTATAGATGGCATCGATTGTCTGCCCCACCTGAAGCTTCTTCATTCTTTCCTGAAGCTTCGGATCTTCGACTTTCAGGACAGTCGCTTCGCCCTCTGGCGGAAGCAAGGTCACCTCATGCTGTTTCAAGTTAATGCGGGTGATCTTGGACGTGACCTTGACCTCGCGAACCGCTTCACCACCGGGATTGGGATTGTCCTTGGTGGCGCGGATGGTCATCGATTCCTTGCTAACGCCGGGTGTGCCGCCCACATCGGTATCCAGCACATAAGCCACTGAGCGAACCACATGGATGTCGACCGTGTCGCCGACTTTCAGATTGCGCAAGTTTTTGGCCTGGTCAGTGAGTTGGATGGGCACCGGACTCTTGTCACGTCCTTCGATGGTGACCTGGTGGTTGGCGGGATCAACGGCCAGTACACGGGAAACAATATGGCCCTGCATGGAATTGCTGCCCAACGGTATATCGTCGGCATGGGCCGTCAGGCAAAGCGTCGAGAAGAGTGAGGCGAGGGCAATGGCGCAGGGAAGGGAGCGGATTGATTTCATGGGCTGCTTTTCCGTGGAGGTTGGAAAGGGCGAATCCGTGCGCAGCAAGTTGGTCACTCGGTTACACGTCGATGCCTCTAGTTAAGCGGCCATTCCTGGCTTTAGCCAACATCTGGGCTGAGTAAGCGCCGAGATGGCACGTCCCGTCACTGGCAGTGAGTTCAACATTGACGGCGGACTGCTGGTCCGGTCGGCCGTGACACCATTGGTTGTGGAAGACACTTCGAAGGCCACAGAACAGGAAAGCCTGCCGCGTTCTGGGGGGAACTTCCTCTAGCCAAAGGGGGGAGGTCCCACGCACACCAGCCTCCGAAGCCTGCTTTTTGGGACGGTTGCAATTAAAAGCACAGAATTGTCTGAATTCTCATATTGACATATCGATAAATCTCGATATCCTCGGGTTTATGGAATTGATCGAAATATTCAAAGCCCTCTCAAACCCTACGCGTCTTGAAATCTTGAAAGGTTTGAAAGATCCCGTAAAGAACTTCCCTCCACAGGATGAAGGTGACGTTCTCACGGTCGGAGTGTGCGTCAGCAGTATTCAAGAAGGCATCGGACTGTCGCAGTCAACGGTGTCCGGTTACCTTGCCACGTTGCAGCGTGTTGGCCTGGTCGAAGTCAGGCGAATAGGTCAGTGGACCTATTACAAACGAAATGAAGCAACCATCAATGCGCTTGCCGAGATCATAGGGAAAGATCTGTAATTTTTTTACCGCAGCATATCGAGATATCTCGATATCCCATTTTGTCGATACGAGGATTCATTATGAAAGCGATGATACTTAAAGCATTTGGCGGTCCTGAAGCGTTTGAACTCTGCGAGGTGCCCAAGCCTTTGCCGCGCGCGGGGCAAGTCCTGGTGCGGGTACACGCAACCTCCATCAATCCGTTGGATTATCAGGTTCGACGTGGCGACTATCCCGACCTGGTGCAACTGCCGGCCATTACCGGACACGACGTATCTGGCGTTGTCGAAGACGTTGGTCCGGGCGTGACGACCTTCGTTCCAGGAGACGAAGTCTGGTACACCCCGCAGATATTTGATGGGGCAGGAAGCTATGCCGAGTACCACGTCGCTGCCGAAAGCATTGTCGCGAAGAAGCCATCCACGCTGAGCCATCTTGAGGCCGCAAGCCTGACCTTGGTTGGCGGGACGGTGTGGGAAGCGCTGGTCGTGCGTGCGGCGCTCAGAGTCGGTGAAAGCATTCTTGTACACGGCGGCGCCGGAGGCGTCGGTTATATCGCGATCCAGCTGGCGAAAGCCATGGGAGCAAGAGTGTTCACAACCGTACGCGCAGCAAACGCTGAGTTCGCCCGCAGCTTGGGTGCCGATGTGATCATCGACTACGAAAAAGAAGATTATGTTGACGCCGTCATGCGGGAAACAGGTGGGCAGGGCGTTGATGTTGTTTTCGACACCATCGGCGGCAACACATTGTCCCGCAGCCCCGACGTGCTCGCTCAACTTGGCCGTGTCGTCTCGATCGTGGACATAGCACAGCCACAAAATCTCGTTCAGGCGTGGGGCAAGAATGCGAGTTATCACTTCGTTTTTACCCGGCAAAACCGCGGCAAGCTGGATGAGTTGAGCGCATTGATTGCGCGCGGCCAGCTGCGGCCACACGTTGGCGCTGTCTATTCGCTTGCGGACATTGCGCTCGCCCATGCTCGGCTGGAAAGTCCGAACAACGGTATTCGAGGAAAAATTGCGATTGCAGTCGAGCCATCGCTTATCGCGTAAACGCATGTTTTTTAATCGTTCAAGTCAATTGAGAGGAACACCATGATCTATGAGATCGCTCTGCTCCCCGTTCACAAGGAACGCATTGAAATGTTCCGACGTGCATTTGCCGACGTCGCACCTTTGCTCCGCCGCGCCAAAGGTTACGGCGGCCACTTGCTCGCGCAGGGAATCGAAAGCCCTGAGCGGTTCAACCTGATCGTGAGATGGCAATCACTTGAAGATCACACGCCGGGCTTCGAAGCGAGCGAAGACCATCGGCTGTTCATGATGGGCTTGGAGGAATATTTTTCGGCAGAACCGACGGTCTACCACATTGAGGGGGCAGCCTTTACGACTGACGAACATGATGGTTTAGACAATACCGATGGCATGGGTGCTGCCAGCGCATCTAGAGATTTGTGGCCTTGAAGCCAGTTTCGTTTTCTCAACCTGCTTAGCGGTAATGCTGTTCACTTAAGGACGAACACCCGTGGCGAGGGAGCTTGTCGGATCGCCGCACCGTCCCGCTGGGGCGCGAAGCGGCCCTAAAAGGGACTGCTGCGCAGCCCAGCGGGAGCGAGCTCCCTCGCCACAGGATGCTAATGTTCGCTTAAGTGAACGGCATTACGACCCTCGGCGGGGGCAATTGAAGATAAGGGCTTAGTGAGCCATCACCTCGTCCAGCGCCTGCTCAAGGGTGCTGATCGTGCGATCGATATTGTGCAGCTTTTCGAGGCCGAACAGACCGATGCGGAAGGTCTGGAAGTCGGCCGGCTCGTCGCATTGCAACGGCACGCCGGCGGCAATCTGCAGACCGTGGGCGGCAAATTTCTTGCCGCTCTTGATGTCGGCATCTTCGGTGTAGCTCACCACCACACCAGGGGCCTGAAAGCCGGCTGCGGCCACGCTCTTGATGCCTTTGCCAGTCAACATGGCGCGCACCCGATCACCCAGCGCCTGTTGTTCGTCGCGGACTTTGTCGAATCCGTAGGCTTGCATCTCTTTCATCACTTCGTTGAACCGCGCCAGGGAATCGCTGGGCATGGTTGCATGGTAGGCATGTCCGCCTTGTTCGTAGGCCTGCATGATCTGCAGCCACTTTTTCAGGTCGCAGGCGAAGCTGCTGCTCTGCGTCTGCTCGATGCGCTCGAGAGCCAAAGAACTGAGCATCACCAGCGCGCAGCAAGGGGAGGCGCTCCAGCCTTTCTGCGGTGCGCTGATCAGCAAGTCGACTGCGCATTTGTGCATGTCCACCCAAATCGTGCCTGAGGCGATGCAGTCAAGCACCAAAAGGCCACCTACCGCATGCACGGCGTCGCCAACAGCGCGAATGTATTCGTCGGGCAGGATCATCCCGGATGAGGTTTCAACGTGGGGGGCGAAGACCACCTGTGGCTTCTGCGCCGCGATGGCCGCCAGCACTTCGTCCAGAGGGGGCGGGGCGTAGGCTGCCTGGGGAC
Organism: Pseudomonas sp. Sample_10; assembly: GCF_004321495.1. Lineage (NCBI taxonomy): Bacteria > Pseudomonadati > Pseudomonadota > Gammaproteobacteria > Pseudomonadales > Pseudomonadaceae > Pseudomonas > Pseudomonas sp. Sample_10. The sequence continues at coordinate 24,933 of NZ_RCOE01000059.1, read as the reverse complement.
CCGCCTCGACCGGTCGGGCTTTGAGCACCGTGGTGGCCGCCGGAATGTTGCCCATCTCGAGAATCTGGCTCCAGCGATAACTGAACCAGCCGTTGCGTATCACCAGGCATTGCTGGCCAGTGGCAAACTGTCGCGCTACCGCTTCCATGCCGAATGTGCCGCTACCCGGGACCACCGCAACCGCCTCGGCGTTGTAGACCTGTTTCAGGGTCGTGGAGATGTTCTTCATCACGCCTTGAAACGACTGCGACATGTGGTTGAGCGAGCGGTCGGTGTAGACCACTGAGTACTCGACCAGCCCTTCGGGATCGATACTGGGATATAGCTTTGACATGGAGTGACTCCTTTGGCAGAGATATCAGTGGTATCGACCCTGCCCTAAGCCTTGGCAAATGACAAGATTGCTCGATTGAAAGGCGACCTCTGTGCTCGCAGGTGGCTGCTGGGTCGGAGGAGGGTGGGCCTTAAAGATGCCTGCCCCCCCTTACGTTCGGTCGTTAACCCGTTACTTAAAGTGCAGCAATTGGTGCCTGTTCGCTGATGGCCACTGCAAATTCTTCGGCAGTTGGGCTTTCCGGCCACTGCGCTACGCCTTCCGGCAGCGAAATCCACGGCTGCTTACGCTTGACCCAAATGTGCGCCAAGGGCGTCAAACGGTCTGCGCCGTGGAGTACGCCGGCACGCAGGACACGCATGCCCGGGGCGGCGTCAGTCTCATTGAACAGGCGGGTGAAACACGTACTGCAGGCGTACTGCGTAGAGGTATGTCCTTGTGCAGTATGGATGTACGTCGTGGTGCTTCCCGAGATCTCAATAGCCTGAGCGGCACAGAGCATATGCAAGGCAAAAGCACTGCCGCTCCAGCGCTGGCAGTCAAGGCAATGGCATGCGTACAACGGTGCAAGTGCTTCAATCTGCAGTTGAAGATGGACTTGTCCGCATCGGCATTGACCGGTGAAACCCATGGTATTGCTCCTTATACTGCTGCGTTACGAAAGAGACGTGCATCATCCACGTTCCTCAAACCCGGCAGAAGACAATAAACGGAGCAACCGTTGGTACGAAATAGATGAGCGGCCTTGAATGGGAAAGTCAGCGAGTGTTCCTGGCAGTGTTGCGCAGTGGCAGCCTGTCAGGCGCCTCCAGATTGCTGGGCATTGCGCAGGCAACGGCTCGTCGACGCCTGGAAAGCCTTGAAACGGGTCTGGGGGTGAAGCTGTTCACCCGAACCTGCGCTGGCCTGGTGCCTACTGCATCGGCACGTGGGCTTGTTCACCATGTCGAATCCATGGCGATGGCTGCCGAGGCGTTCAATCGCATGGCCAGTGCTGAAACGGACGTATCGTGCGGCACTGTCAGGCTCACCAGCAGCGCCTTTTTGGGCGTTGAGGTACTCCCCGGTTTGCTGCGCGAGTTTCATTACAGGCACTCAACGTTGAAGCTTGAAATCAGCATCAACGATTCGCTGGAGAACATTGCCCGACAGGAGTCAGACATCGCTGTGCGGCTCGTGCGGCCCAGAGAAGCCGAAGTCGTCGTGCGACGTGCTGGTGCTCTGCGAGTCGGCCTCTACGCAAGTGCGCTATGCCTTGAACGCTATGGCGAACCTGCAAGTCTTGAGGCCCTGCGTCGTGCGCCGCTGATTGGCCCCGACCGACGATCCGCCGACAGGCGTCGGCTGATCGAGGCGGGACTGTGTGAGGACCAGCCATTTTCTATTGCCACCGATAACCACCTGGCTCAACTCGCTGCGCTGAGAAACGGCCTTGGGTTTGGCTTATGTCCAGCCACCGTCGCAGCGACCTATGGACTGATCCGGGTTTTGCCTGACAGCTTCGGCTTCGACGTTGATGTTTGGATTGCCATGCACAATGACCTGCGCAACGTCGGGCGGATTGCCAAAACATTTGAAGCCCTGAGTGAGGCGCTGTCGCTTTACCTGGACGAAAGCGCTTAGCCGAGAACGGCCAGGACACGTCATTCGAAGCGGGCGGCTTTCGGCCAGAAGCGGCCCTTCGATCAACGCGCCTTCTACCCTTTCGAGTACCTGACGCGTGATCGTCGAGCACCTAAAAAAACGCGCTCCTACCGATTGACGCACTACCATCGCGTTAGAGAGTCTGCACATTGACAGATGAGCTGAGTGGTACTGCACGCTGGAATGCGGAGCCAACCCATAACGGTTCCGAATTTCCGGCGGGCTGTCAGTTGCTGCATGAAGAACCTCGTAAGGCCGTCAAGAAGGGATTGGCGCAATGAAGGCAAAAGGCTATTCTCGCTTCGACACGACTATCATGGAGCGTGCGCCTGATTCCGCTCACTCACCCCTTTCCGGCGTCTAGCCCTCATTTTGAAGCTGTTTTAAAAGGAATTTATCTTGAATATGCCTGAAGAAAAGATGGTTTCAACAAGCTCTACTCAGTCATCTCTTCACCAGATGATCGTCTTGAATGCAATTACGGCAGATCTATTCAAAATTCAGAACGGAGCATTGACATATTACGATGCGAAGATAGGAAAAAACTGGGATCTCAGAAAAGATACGGCGCTAGATTTTGTTAACGTAATTGAGCGAAAGTTTGCGAAAAACAATAAATTTCATGGTTATTTTTCTCCTAAAAATCAACACATTGCTCCAGTAGTTTTGCAGAAATTCGTAGATGGAAAGATTCACTTCGATCAGCTTGTTAAGGCGTTTGTTGATAATGCTTGCGACGAAGCTAACTTGCCCAGTCGTGGAACTTTGACCTTGGGTCACTTGGTGATGATCCATTACAAGACTCAGAATGACGCCGATGATGTCGGCAGATTTCTAGCTGTACTTGTTGGTAAGCAAGATGGATTCGACTTCGATTCTGATCTCCAACCAGTAGATCTAACAAGCATTAATACTAGCGAGCTTCGCCACGCGGCAATGTTTGACTTGACGCTATTCAAAGAGACCTTTCCCAGAAATGATGGAGATGCATACCTAAAGTTCATTACCGGAAAATCAAAGAGTGCATTTCTGAAAGACGCTTTTGGGTGTGCTGATCACGTCCCCAATCGAGATAGTGTGGAGCAAGTGCGTGCCGCTGTATTAGACTTCTTGAATGACCCCTCTATCCCAGAAGTACGGCGCTTAAAGATCGTAGATGGTGTGACTATGCATCTTGTGGTTGCCGCAAAAAGAAATATTTCCGTCTCTATTCAGGATATTCAGAAAGTAATAAATGACTCTCTACCTTTGGGGTCAAACAAGATAGATAGTTTTAGTGGCTTTGTAAACGATGGTGGTTATGCGATTAGTGAAAGATTTCAGCCTACCCGCATAAGTGCACAACTTTTGCAGAGCGTAGAGATCACTGATCCTCAAGTTGGCTTTAAGTGCAGCGTTAATCTTCAGGCCATTAGCTACGCTGACGCTGAAAACAAAAAAGTTATAACGGTAGATGAAGACCTTACAAGCATAAATATACCATTAACTCCCCAAGCGCGAGAGGTCATCAAGAAGATACTCGGTAGAGGATCACAACTAGATCCGCAACTAACAAATGCCGTCGACAACTACTGATACCGATAAAGGAAAATAAATTGTCGAGATAGACCTTCCTATGAGATTGGTTCATATTTATATAAATGAGCACAAGGGTGTTCGGGATCTAAATGTTTCCCTAGGTGGGGAAACTGTGTTTGATGTTGACGGATATAATCTTAGTATAGAGTATAGGGTTGACACATCCAGCTATTACAATGGGTATCAATGTTCTGCGATCATCGGAGCCAATGGCGTTGGGAAAAGTACGATTCTGGACTTTCTAGAGTCTGTTTACTTCCCAATAGACTCCAGCGGAATTCTTATTTTCCTAGATGAAAATTCAAAAATTCACGTTTGCCAAATTAACTACCCAGTACTCCATTGTCCGGAGCCACTCGACAGATATGATGACTACGAGGCGTTTGCAAAATTATTTAGTACCGTCCTAGTTAAAATAAATAACGTATCAGCAGCTCAATCTAGATTAGGGTACGAAAGGAAACAAAAGCACTCTCTGATCCAAGAAAGATCATTGGAGCACTATACTACGGGTGCTAGCCGAAAGAAAATGTACTTTGATAACTTGCTTGATTACCTGAGATGGAATCAATCGAGCAGCAATATTGTTCAGGATGTAGGTTTTGAGTTCAGATTTCAAGACTCATTTAGGCGCATGAAATCTTTGGTTCGACCTGACATGTACTCTCCTAGTCGCCGGGTGGAGTTGGAGAATGCCTACAATACTATCCAGAAGAAGAGGGAAATACTGAACCCAACTGGTGGAGAGGATATTTTTGAGTTTCTAGTGGCAGCGCTATCGACGTCGATTATCGTCGAGCTCGCAGCAAGCTCAGGCACTTCGCGCCCAGTAGTCTTGGCTGTCCTGCATGTGCACTTCATCAACGCTCTTGCCGTCGGCGATTTAGATTTCCGTCGCAGTATTTTTCAGTCACTAGAAGCTCTAAGGTACGACGAAAACTGGGACGTATTTATCAAAGACAAGCAAGAAGGGGGCATCAAGTCCATTAGCTCAGTTGACGTTGATATCAATAGAATGCAAGCGATTTATTCTGAATGCTTAGAGACTCTTCGTGATATTTCCGAAGTCTTAGTTTCATGTCGCCGCATATCCGTCGATGAGAGCGGATCTTTGATTGTTTTATTAGACGAATTTTCCTTTGCAAGCAAAGCGGTGTATTTGTCAGCAAGGCTTCCGAGAAATATACTTTCCAATATACATTGGGGGTGGAGGGGTATCAGCACGGGGGAAATGGCTTACATTCACCTTTTCTCTGAGACTTACAATTGCGCGAAAAAATCAAAAAATGCAAGTTATATAATAGTCATTGATGAGGCAGACCTTTACCTTCACCCTGAGTGGCAACGAGGATTTCTTGACTCCTATCTTGAGTTGCTAGAGAGGTTGGGTTGGAAAGGCGCGCGACCACAGATAATAATTACCACGCATTCTCCTATTATTATAAGCGATTTTTTACCTCAAGATATTGTTTCGTTAGTAAAAGATGCCAGCGGCATGGTTGAGATTAAAAAATCACTTGGTTTTGGAACCAATATTACAAACTTATTTATTGATGGAATGCATCTCACTGCCACGGTCGGCGAGCACTCGAGAAAAGTCATCGTCTCGCTTGTAGAAAAATCAGAATCTCAGAATTTAAGTTCCTTAGATAAGGAGTTAATCAAAGGGATGGGCAACAAATTTGTCAGAGAGTACCTTCTGCAGAATGATTAAATTCGACTTCTTGCCTAGCGCCGACCTTAAGGCCAAGTATGATTTTCGCGTTACTGCGAGAGCTCAGCAGAAAATGAATGCGTATATTCTTACGCTTCCAATTAAGTATCAAGCTAGATTTACGTATTTTGATGAAGCTAAAATAAATGAGCTTTTGAACTGCCTTCCAGGCGAAATTCTTGGCCATATATATGATGTTTATGGAAGGTTTCCAGAACTAGCAGATAGATATTGGCCAGCATATTTTATAAAAGATGCACCTATCCCTCTTGGTGTAGATAAATATGGCGCCCAAACGCGTGAAGAGAAGGCTATTTTAGATGGGCTGTCGGCGCAGGCAATCGCTTATTTAGAGCCAATTGCTGGGCCGCAGCTGACCTACATTAGTCACTTACTGATGTCGTTGAAAGAGGCTACAACCTATTCTGCTAAAAGAGATATCTTGGCGGATATAGCTAAAGCCGCGCAGGGAGAGAATTTAGCGACAGAAAAATTTAAGAGTTTATTTGATGATTGGATCAATGATTTCGAGAAGATTTTTAGCTACTCGGCACTCTCCTCGGATATCGGTCATGACATAACTGACGAGTGGAAGATACACATTTGTTTGTATTGCAATGATGAACCTATACAAACAAAAGGGAATCGCGTGAAGTTTAGAACGGATCTTGATCATTTCTATCCGAAAACTAAATTTCCGTTCCTGGCTGTGACACTATCCAACTTGATTCCGGCGGGCAAGACTTGCAATCAGTCCTACAAAGGAAATAAGGATATGACTGAATATGAGCATCCTTTTGTCAGAGGTGTCGGCCAGTCGCGTGTATTTCATTTAAGTATTCCATTTGGCGAGATAGTTACGGAGGAGAATTTCTCAGTAAGTGTTTTGGAGCAGGGTGGAAAACTAGATTTAAATTTATCCAGATTCGAGATTGGCCATAATTATGAGAATAGTGATGAAGTTAAGACTTGGGTGGCTGATGCGGCGGGGACGGTCGAGCTCATTGTGGGATGCAATAATCCGAAGGTGAAAGCTGCATTGATGAAAGGCTTAATAAAGGCTGACAAGCCAGCCCATCGTGAGCGGCATAAGAAATTCAAGGCTGATTCAATTAATCAGTTTGCTGGCAAAGATATTGTGTCATTCCCCTAAGAGTGGGGCGTTAGGGGGCTCTGACCCAACAGAGTGGAAACTCTTATATAGATCGATACTCCCTATCTTGAGGCAGGTACTTTTCTCGCTTGTGCATGTCGGCAAATGCTTTTCGAAATAAACAAAATCTCAATAGCAACGAGCAACTTCTACCTCTGCCCAACCCTCTGGAGCACCTAGCCTAGTTTTGTACATGCGGTTCTTGAATGTCAAATTCTCACAACTGCTCAAAGGTTCTATGTATAGCCTCCGTCTAAAAAATCTATGCTACATGTAAGGCAGGGTCCACTCCTTCGCAAATGACATCTTCGGACGTCTTCTGCCCGTTGCCACCGGCAGCTTTTGGCCCAGAGTGTGTAAAAACGCAATGGCTGTGGTGCAGTAATCGGTAGCTCTTCACTGCACTGAAGACTTGTAGGGGCCTCAACCAAGCCAAATTGGTGTTACTGGTTTTGCTTGGGGTTTTAGCCCCCGGAGCACATGCCAGATGCACTATCAGGCCGCTAAAAAGGCCTCAGGCCTTTATCGCCTCCATCAAGGCATCGCTGCCCAACAGCCGCAACACGCGTTTGAGGTTATAGGCGAGCACATGCAGGCTCATCTCGGTACTCACTCGGCCTAGGGTTCTGGTAAGGAAATGCGTGGAGCCCATTCAGGACTTCAATGTGCCGAAGGGATGCTCAACCGTTTGGCGCCGGATGCGCATCATTTCTGGCGCTTGATCAAGGCGACTTTGCATCGCCTCGAGTACTGATTCATGCTCCCAGCGGCTAACTCGCCGCTCAGAACTGGGCGTGCACTGCTGCTTCAACGTGCAACTATTACAGTGTGAGCTCCAGTAACGATGGAACTTCAGCCCTTTCTCAACGTGTGAAAAACGCCAGATCAAGCTTTGCCAAGCAGGGCATCGATACTCGTTTGTTGATGCGTCATAGATGAAATCATCTTTGCCGAAACGGCCAGCCGCTGTCGCTCCCGAGGTCACCGTCTTGGGTACGAAAACGGTGACGCCAGCCTCATGGCACGCGAGAATTTCTTCACCCTTGAAATACCCTCTGTCTGCGACTGCCGACAGTTCTTCGACACCCATGGCCGCTCGGGCATGCATGGCCATAGAACTCAGTTGGTCTCGATCAACACCATCATTCGTTACTTCGTGCGCCACGATCAGGTGGTGCTTCGCATCGACCGCCGTTTGAACGTTGTAGCCGACCATTCCGGTTCCGCGCGTTTTCATTGATCGAGCATCAGGATCGGTTAGCGAGATCTGTTTATCCGGTGTTTGGTTTAGCTGTACCTCGATTTCCTTGAGCTCCTGCATCTTGGCTTTTAAGGCCGCGATCTTGTCATGGAGCCGTTCGGCTTAGACCTGGGCAACGGAAGGCTCGCGACGGTCTGCGGTATCGAGTGCTGTCAGATAGCGATTGATACTGGACTCAATTTCCTCCATTCGCCGCTTAAGCTTGGCGCTGGTGAAGTTCCGATCCCGATTGTTGACCGCCTTGAACTTGCTGCCGTCGATGGCAACGAGCGCTTCCGAGAACAATCCCAGTTGCTGGCACAGCACCACAAATTGACGGCAGACTCCGCGGATTGCCTTGCCATTGTCTTTGCGGAAATTGGCGATGGTTTTGAAGTCGGGCATCAAGCGACCAGTTAGCCACATCAATTCGATGTTGCGCTGGGCTTCTCGTTCCAGGCGCCGGCTTGATTGAATGCGGTTGAGGTAGCCGTAAATGTAGATTTTCAGCAGGATCTCAGGGTGGTAAGCAGGCCGACCAGTATCGGCTGGAGTGACACCTTCAAAACCCAGCTTGGCTAGGTCAAGTTCGTCGACAAAGACGTCGACTACACGCACCGGATTGGTATCGCTGACGTAGTCGTCGAGGCTCTCGGGAAGTAAGGTGCCTTGGCCTCGATGTTCACCTTGGATAAAGCGCTTCATGGGCGATCCCTGCGATGAAATCCTCAGAAATCATAGCAAGGGTTCACGAAGGCGTTTTTCACACTCTGGGCCAGAAGCGGACACTCGACACTCCAGCTAATGGTCTGAGAAAGTACCGATCACACCCGCCACAGTGCTCGCGAAGGATTTCATGCCATGGATTGCCCCCCCACACTTTACACCAGCCGCCTGATCCTCACGCCGCTTCAACTGACTGATGCGGCGGCGGTGCAGCAGTTGTTCCCCCAATGGGAGGTCGTCCGATATCTGGACAGCCGCGTCCCATGGCCATATCCGCAGGATGGCGGGCTGGTTTACGTGCGCGATATGGCTCTACCCGCCATGGCCGCGGGACGAGAGTGGCACTGGATGATTCGCACGCTCGCTCAACCTGAGCGCAGCATCGGTAGCATCAGCCTGTATGACCAGCCTGGCAACCACAGAGGCTTCTGGCTCGCCCCGCAGTATCAGGGGAACGGCTACATGCGCGAAGCCTGCAAGGTCATCAACGCCTACTGGTTCGAAACATTATTGCGCCCGGTCATGCAGGTGCCCAAGGCCGTCGCCAACCACGCTTCGCGCAAGGTGTCCCAACATGAAGGCATGCGCATGATCGAGACACGGGAAGGACGTTTTGTCTCCGGGGCCATGCAGGTTGAAGTATGGGAGATGACGCGAAGCGAGTGGCTCGCCGCAAGGACTGAATCTTGACCTGGTTTTATGTCAATGCGAGCTATAGGCCCCTATCGGCCCAGACTGTGTAAAAACTCTCACGGGGGCTCGACTGGTTAAAAACGACCAAAAAATTTCGAGCCTATGTAAATTTCAGGTCTGTTGACCCCACGCGCTTTTCTAGATTGACATAGGAGCGCGCACTTCGATTTTTGGTCGGCGTTTTTACACACTCTGGGCCGATTGCAGCCCCTCACGACAGGCAGCAATCGGCCAAAAGCGGACGGTCAAGCGTCTCTTTGAAGCAGGCGAAGAGATGTAGCACCGTGAGAAAATCAGTTGCTGCCCTTCTTGAGTTGCCGCTGCCTCTGCAGCTCTCTCTTCAACCAGGTGCTGGCCGGTTCCACGACATCTGAACATCGCACCTCATAGGCGCGGCCACTCATACTGCTTTTAGTGGCAGCAAGCTCGATGAAGTCTTCTGCGCTGTGCACCTTGTTCTTGTCTTCGAGATAATCCAGCTTCTTCTGCAGATGCGCTCGAGCCCGGGGACCTGGGTATTGGTTTCCATTGCGCACAAACTGACACTCACTGTGTTCGACAAAGTCCAGCAAGCCTTTTATCTCTTGATTGACTTGAGGTGTGGGCAGAACTTGCCCTTCAGTGACGATGGCGAAAAGGCTGATACCCGCGGCCATTATCAAGCGGCTGATCAGCAGAGCCGTGCGCCTCATCCACATCTGCATGATTAACTCCAGTGCTCAACGTTGGCTATAACATCTTCTCCAGCCCAATCGTGCTGCTCAGCCACGAATTGAAGCGTCGCCACCAACTCCCTGGCTCCGTGGTCAATGTATGCGGTTTGCCGTTGTCCTCGGTAACCCAGACCAACTGGTTCTTTTCCAGCAGGACATGGTAGCTGAGGGGCGGTGACATACCTTCCAGGGCCAGTTCGCGCACCCGTCCGGCAAGTTGCGGATTATCCACCAACACCCCGACTTCGGTGTTCCACAGTATTGAGCGCGAGTCAAAATTGAACGAGCCGATGAACGCTTTCTGCTGGTCGAAAATCATCGCCTTGGTATGCAGGCTGGAGTCGGAACTATTGGAGGATCCGCTGTGAAACAGGCGCGGTCCGCTGTCGCTGTTGCCATTGTCGCCGGACTGGCGGCGCAATTCGAACAACTGCACACCATGCTTGAGCAAGGTTTTGCGATAAGGCGCGTAACCACCGTGTGCAGCGGGTACATCGGTGGCTTCCAGTGAGTTGGTCAGCAAGCTGATCGACACGCCGGCGTCGGCACGACTGGTCAAGTACACCACGCCGGGTTGGCCAGGCACCATGTAGGCTGAAACCATGATCAGTTCCTTGGTGACCCCGTTCAGCTCGGGTGCCAACTGAGTAGTCAAAAGCAAGTACGGGGGTGGTTCGCCTTCCGACAAGACCTTACTCGGTGCATCCCACATCGCAATGTTCCAGGCCCAGATCAGTTCTCCGCGCCAGACATGCAGGCGAGGATGAGTGGTGTAGCTCATCAATTGTTGGTAGAGCGCGTGATTCTGGATGCGCGTTTCCTCCAGGGATTCGTCCAGTCGGGTCCGCGTATTCTTCAGGTCCTTGGTTGTCGGCATGGTCCAGAGGAACTGCTCGATCGGCTTGCTCAGGGCACTGTTCCAGTACTGGTCAAAACTATGTCCCAGTTGTTCTGCAACCGGGCCGACACTGAGCATGTCGATGTCGGTGAAATTCTTGTTGGGTTCGGCATCGAAATACTCGTCCCCCAGGTTGCGCCCCCCGACGATGGCCACGCTGTTGTCCACCACCCACAATTTGTTGTGCATGCGCCGGTGTTGTTGCGACAGGTTGAACAGCCGGCCCATCGTTCGCGTCACAACGGTGCTGCGGCCCAGGTGCAGCGGATTGAATACCCGGATCTGAATCTTGGGGTGCGCAGCCAGCGACGCGATAATTCGGTCCAGGTCATCGCTGGTGGTGTCATCGAGCAGTATCCGCACACGGACTCCGCGGTCGGCGGCGTCGAGCAGTTCGCTCACCAGTATCCGCGTACTGATACCGTCGTGAACGATGTAGTACTGCAAGTCGAGGCTGCGTTGAGCGTTGCGAATCAGTTCGGCGCGGGCGGTGAAAGCTTCAGCGCTATCGGATAGCAAACGAAAGCCCGACTGGCCTTGATGCGGGGCTGCCTGGGCCTGGATAGAACGTCCGAACGCCGAATCGCTCGCAGGCAAGGCTTGACTGGGTTTGTTAGGGACATTGGGAGTTGTACAGCCACCAAACAGCAAGGTAAGCAACAGCAGAGCAAGCAGGGACTGTTTGGTTCTCACGGAGCGTACTCCGGGTGATGCGATCAGGGATGCCGGGTCCCGAAGAATGGTCGGTTGGTGCCACCAGCACTGCGGTGGTTTCGACCTTGCGCACTGTTTCTTCGATCTGCGGATTTGTTTTTGGAGAGTAGTTCATCCCGGTGGCAATTGCGGTGTTTGCATGACGCGCAAAAGAGGGTGTCGCCAGCAATCGACAAGAAAAAAATCAACTGCCAAAGCTTATGAAAATGACACCGCGACGCATTTTCATGGCAGCGCAGACACGTGCGTGCGCCACGCAGGCTTGGAGAGTAGAGCGGTTGAGCAGCGTGAAGATCAGGTGCTAACCCGATTGCGAATTCCTGCGCAACTGCGCCGGACTCACACCCAGGCGTTGCCTGAACAGGGTCGCCATGTGCGCCTGGGAGTTGAAACCGCAACGGTAGGCGATTTCCGTCAGCGTGGCGGTCGAGTCGCGCATCAGGGCGCGGGCTTTGGCGAGACGTCGGTCGATCAGGTAACTGTGCGGGCTCTTGCCGGTGGCACGTTTGAATGCCCGCATGAAGTAGCCTTCGGACAAGCCCAGCAATTGCGCCATTGCCTGAACTCCCAGCGGGCCATCGAGGCCAGCGTCAATGAACTCATCGAGCAAACGCAGGCGATTGCCGGTTATCGCGTCAGCGGTCGGGGTTGCGCATGCGGTGTTAGCCGTCGTCCTTTGCGCCAAGGCGAGCGCCCAGGCCTCCCAGTCATCCTCCACGGATGCCCGCAACAAGGCGCTGCGCAGTCGCAGGGCGAGGTTCGTGGCTTGCGGGTCGATGCGGTTGTTGAAGGCACGGTCGCCCGCCAGCGCGATACCGTCAGTGCGCAGCACTCGCAGGTACTCGCCGCCCCTTGGGGATTCGGATAAAACGTCACACCCGGCAGGTACAAACGCCAGGCCGTTAGGCACGGCATTGAAGGGCAGCACCCGGTCGCTGCCGATCGCGTGCACGCCTCGCTGGCTGTCGTAGGCAAAGCCAATCGCCGATTGAGGCGCGACATAGCGGGTCGCGTAGGCGCAGCCGGGGAGCAATTCGATCAGCCACGGCCCGACTTCGACACGGCGGACCGGTTCAGGCGGTGGGGGTGACGGTTGGCGGTTTCGATGGCTCATGAAGACCATACTAATCAACCGCGGGTAGAAAAGTCAGGTCAGTTTTCTGAAAGCCGGTAGAGGGCGGCGTATCTACACTGGGCAAAACCTCAGGGGAACAACTCATGCACAGACTGACTCGCGACGACATCGAACAAGCGGCCCAACGTGTTTATCAGGTCATGCCTGCCACTGCCCAATACCCCTGGCCCTTGCTGGCGCAACGGTTGGGTTGCACGGTGTGGGTCAAGCATGAAAACCACACGCCGACCGGTGCGTTCAAGGTGCGCGGTGGCATTACCTTCATGCATTGGCTTAAACGCGAGCATCCCGATGTGCAGGGCATCGTCAGCGCCACCCGAGGCAATCATGGACAAAGCCTGGCACTGGCGGCAGGTGCGGTGGGCTTGCGCGCCTTGATCGTCGTGCCGCAAGGCAATTCCCTGGAAAAGAACAACGCCATGCGCGGCTTCGGCGGCGAAGTGGTGGAGTATGGCCGCGATTTCGATGAGGCCCGCGAAGAGGCTGCACGCCTGGCACAGGCCCAAGGCCTGTACCTGGTGCCGCCGTTCCATCCTGAGCTGGTCAAAGGCGTGGCCACCTATGCGCTGGAGCTGTTCAAGGCTGCGCCGGATCTGGATAGCGTCTACGTGCCGATCGGCTGTGGTTCGGGGATTTGCGCAGTGATCGCCGCCCGTGATGCGCTGGGTTTGAAGACTGAAGTGGTGGGCGTGGTTTCCAGCGAAGCTGCCGCCGCGAAGTTATCGTTCGACACGGGAGCAATATGCGAAACCGCCTCGGCCGATACCTTTGCCGACGGCCTGGCGGTGCGCAAACCGATTGCTGAAGCCTTTGCTGTGTACGCCCACGGTGCGGCGCGAATCGTATCGGTCAATGATCAGCAGATTGCCGAGGCCATGCGGGTGTATTACACCGACACCCACAACCTCGCCGAAGGGGCGGGCGCAGCGGCCCTGGCGGCGCTCATGCAGGAGCGTGAAGCGATGCAGGGAAAACGGGTTGGCGTGATTCTGTCCGGCGCCAACGTCGACCAATCGGTGTTTGCGAACGTGATTGGGTAAAGCAGTGCCTGGGCAAGTGTATCGCTGTGTATCCGCAGCCCTTGTTCGGAGACTGGCTTACAAATGCCCTGCAAGCCGATACATCCTGGATACACGGTTGCAGTCAAATAGCCCTGCCTTAGCGAGAAAGCAGATGCGCCTCGCACCACGGCTTATCGCCCTTAGTGGCAATGACCTTAGCGGCCTGGCCGCACACAGTATCCGGAGAATCACCATGTCCCGTATGTCGAACAAATCCCGTATTGGCCTGATCGCTGTTGCACTGGCCGGCAGCATGAATCTGGCATCGACCGCATTCGCTGCCGACGCTCTGCCTCAGGGCTATCAGCTGGCCTCGGCGGAAAAAACCAGTGAAGGCAAATGTGGTGAAGGCAAATGCGGTGCCGACGAAGCCGGCGCGAAAGCGACCAAGGCTGGCGAAGGCAAGTGCGGTGAAGGCAAATGCGGCGACGCTTCGTTCGCCCGTACCGACACCGACCACGATGGCCGCGTTTCGCTCAAGGAACTGCTGACCGTAGCCCCGCAGGGTGGTGAAGAATTCAAGGCGATGGACACCAACAACGACGGTTTCCTCTCCGAAGGCGAGGTCTACAAGTTCCGCACCAATCAATACACCTCCAACGGCAAGAAAGTACCGACCGAACTGTTCACCAAGATGAGCAAGGCCCAAGGCTGATCACTCGACACAGCTGTAAAAAAACCTCCCCGGATTTGTGCCCGGGGAGGTTTTTTTATGTCTGGTGAAGTGCCAAGTCAGACGAACGCGCTTCGATAGGCAAACAGCCCGGGCAAGCCGCCAGTCATGACAAACAACAGGTTACTGCCCTGCGGGAATTCACCTCGGCCAATAGCGGCCAGCAGTCCGGCAAACGCCTTGCCACCGTAAACGGGATCGGTGAGCAAGCCTTCTTTTGAAGCCAGCAGGCGCACGGCTTCCAGCATCGCGTCGGTGGGCGCACCGTAGGCGTCGCCGCGTTGGCTGCCGTCGACGTTGATTGTGCTTTCAACCAGTGTTGCGGTGGGATCGAGCAGGTGCAAGGTCTGCCGGGTTTTTTCAAGCGTCGTGGCCAGCGCTTGTTGTTCGTCTGCCAATACCGAGTAACCGGTAATCTGCGTTGCCGAGCGGGCGAGCGTCATGCCAGCCAGCAAGCCCGAGTGGGTTCCGGCACTGCCATTGGGCACGATGATCCGTTCGAACTGCAGGTTCAATGCGTCAGCCTGATGCAGGATTTCTGCTGCGCAGGCAGCGTAACCCAGGGCGCCCCGGGGACTGGACCCGCCCAATGGCATGACAAAGGGCTTTTTCCCCAATTCACTGAGCTTTGCCACCAACTCGGCGGCGTAGGCATCCGCGGTCACGCCCCGCGCCAGTCGGTGCACGCTGGCGCCAAACAGATCGTCCAGCAGAACATTGCCGTTGTGGCAGAAATCGTTATCGGTGCGCACGGCTGACGGCGTCAGAATCAGTTCGCATGCCAAGCCATGGCGTGCGGCGACCGCGGCGGTCAGCCGCGCATGATTGGATTGAAAACCACCCCAGGTCACCAGCGTATCGGCGTTTTCGGCCAGGGCTTGCCCCAGTAGAAACTCCAGTTTGCGCAACTTGTTGCCGCCACCGCCGAGGCCGGTGAGGTCATCGCGTTTGACGTAGACGTTGCACCCATTGAGTTCGGGCAACTGGCTCAGGCGGGTCAGTTTCTGGATCGGTGTCGGGCCTTCGAGCAAAGTCACCCGTGGGTAGGCAGCCAGCGCGGCATCAAGATGATTCAAGTCGTGGGGCATGGAGTTTCGCTCGTGGAGGGAAAGAACGCAGTGCATCGGCCACTGTAAAAAAGCCCGGGGGTGAAGATATAGGGTGGTTGCGGAATTACTGTTGATACACGGTGTAACTAACGGAGCGTGTGTCCACCTTATCTGTAAGAAAGATAACCGATACCTGTTTAATTCGTTTATTGAGATATCTTGCGCGCGCGTACAGTCGGCCCAACTGAAGAAAGAGGGCCAGACGATGAACACTGTGAAGTCAATCACGACCGGTATCGCGTCACCACCCGCC
This sequence comes from Pseudomonas sp. Sample_10, assembly GCF_004321495.1. NCBI lineage: Bacteria > Pseudomonadati > Pseudomonadota > Gammaproteobacteria > Pseudomonadales > Pseudomonadaceae > Pseudomonas > Pseudomonas sp. Sample_10. Next base: position 9,295 of record NZ_RCOE01000059.1, on the reverse strand, counting down.
AGCGTCTGGCGCGGAACGGTGGCCGGTTTTTCGGCCAGCCTCGTGGGGATCGGCCTGGCGCGATTTGCCTACACGCCGTTGCTGCCAGCGCTGGTCGGGGCGCATTGGTTCGACGCTTCCCGGGCGGCCTACCTGGGGGCGGCGAACCTTGCCGGCTACCTGGCGGGAGCGATTTTCGGCCGCTCACTGGCGGCGAAAACCTCAACCCGATTTACCCTGCGGGCGATGATGCTACTGGCAAGCATCGCGTTTTTTGCCTGCGCCTGGCCGGTGTCTTTCGCCTGGTTTTTTGCCTGGCGTTTTCTTTCGGGCGTTGCCGGCGGGGCCTTGATGGTCCTCGCCGCGCCAACGGTCCTGGCCCACGTTCCGCCATCCCGCCGAGGCCTGGCCGGTGGCCTGATCTTCATGGGCGTGGGCGTCGGAATCGCGGCTTCGGGGACGCTGGTGCCATTGTTGTTGCAGCAGGGTCTTGAACAGACCTGGCTCGGCCTCGGCCTGATCTCCCTGTTGCTGACAGTGCTGGCCTGGTGGGGATGGCCGACCGCGGATGCCCCGGTCAGCGGCACCTCACATCCGCGTCACTTTGCCGCTAACCGCACACTCAAGGCGCTGTATGCCGAATACGCACTCAACGCTGCCGGTTGGGTGCCACACATGATTTTCCTGGTGGATTTCGTCGCTCGCGGCCTGGGCCAGGGTTTGCAAACCGGTGCGCAATATTGGGTGCTGTTCGGCATCGGCGCGACCGTCGGGCCGTTGTTGGCCGGGCTGCTGGCGGATCGGGTCGGCTTCGGTCGCGCATTGCGAGTGTCGTTCATCATCGAGGCCGTTTGCGTCGCAGTTCCGGCTTTCGGAGTTGGCAGCGTCTGGCTGATGGCTTCCAGTGTCATCGTCGGCGCCTTTGTCACCGGAACCGTGCCGTTGGTACTGGGCCGCGTGCATGAAATTCTCGCCCATCATCCGGCTCGACAGACGTCAGCCTGGCAAACCGCCACGGTCGGATTTGCGCTGTTCCAGGCCGTCGCCGCTTATGGCCTGTCGTTCCTGTTTTCCTCCAGTGGCGGCAATTACAGTCTGCTGTTTCTCATCGGCACGCTGGCCATGTTGCTGGCCTTCGTCATCGATGTGCTGGCGGCTTTCCAGCGTCCGACAGCGGAGCCTCTGGTGAAATGAATTATGCCGAGCGCAATCGACTTTACTGGCGTCGCAACCTTGCCGTTTGTGTGTTCGGTTCGTTCACCACGCTGGTGAGCCTGAGCATGCTGTTGCCGTTCCTGCCGCTCTATGTGCAACAACTGGGCGTGACCAGCCAGGCCGATGTGGTGCAGTGGTCCGCCGTGGCGTTCGGCGCAACGTTTTTCGGCACGGCGATTACCGCGCCGCTGTGGGGTCGGCTGGCTGATCGTTTCGGGCGCAAGCCGATGCTGGTGCGTGCGGCCATCGGCATGGCCATCGTTATGTCGCTGATCGGCCTGGCGCGGGACGTCACCGATCTGGTGGTACTGCGACTGGTCGCCGGGCTGATCGGCGGCTATGCGTCAGCCTCTATTGTCATGATCGGTTCCCAGGTGCCGAGGGAAAAGGCCGGTTGGGCCTTGGGCGTGCTGTCGACAGGGGCGTTGTCCGGTAATTTGATCGGGCCGCTGGTGGGCGGATTCCTGCCGCAATGGGTAGGCATTCGCGGCACGTTTTTCGTCGGTGGCGCGATGATTGCGCTGGCGGCAGTCACCACCATCGCGCTCATCCGCGAGGACTTCAATCGGGCTCGGGATGGTGCTCGACGAGTCGACAACAATCAGGCACCGGATGAACGTTCCCGATGGCCTGTCATCGGCGCACTGTTGCTGACCGCGATGATGGTGTTGCTGGCCAACATGTCGATCGAGCCGATCATCACCGTTTACATTGGCCACCTTGGCGTCGCCCTGGATGAGCAGGCGCGGATCGCTGGTGTGGTGATGGCCTGTTCGGCGCTAGGCAGTATCTTGACCGCCGCCAGGTTGGGGGCACTGGCCGATCGGGTCGGCAGCTGGAATGTGATCATCGGCTGTCTGCTACTGACTGGCCTGCTGATGGTCCCTCAAGCCTACGTCACGCAATGGTGGCAACTGGCGGTGTTACGGGGGCTCATGGGCATGAGCATTGCCGGGCTGCTGCCGGCCATTGCCAAGTTGATCCGCCATTCGGTGGCAGAACACAACACCGGCAAAATTCTCGGTTACCTGCAATCGGCGCAGTTTTCAGGGCAGGTGATCGGGCCATTGATCGGTGGCCAGATCGGCGCGCATTTTGGCTTGCACCAGGTGTTTTTGCTGACCGCCGCGCTGCTGGTGTTCTGCGCTGCAGTCAACGGCTGGGTGAAAACCCGTTTGACTGCGATGCCCGGCTTTACAGCGCGGCAGTGACGCCCTCTACACGCACGCTTTGCAGAAAGGTCGCCAGCGCACTGGAAAAATAGCCGTCGATGCGCCGCACGAACACTGTCTCCACGTGAGCCAGTTCCGCGGGCAGTTCATGCACCGTCACCAAACCCGCGCGCGCCGCGTCGGCGATGACGCCTCTGGGCAAGAGCGTGATGCCGACGCCGGCGGAAACGCAGGCAATGATGGCTTCGATCGAGCCGAATTCCAGCGGCTCGGGCGCCAGCACGCCGAGCTGGGTCAGCAGCGTGTCCAGGCGTTGCCGATAGGAGCAGCCAAGGCGAAATACCACGGTCTTGAGGTTCTCGACCAAGGCGACATCGTCCATGCGCAGCATCGTTGGTGAAGTGATCAGCACCAGTTCTTCGCGAAAGGCGACTTCAGTGTGCAGTTCCGGGTGATTGACTGGCCCGACCACGAACGCCCCCTCCAGCTTACAGTCGAGGACGTCCTGGATCAGGCTGCACGTGGTGCCGGTGCGCACCACCGGGCGGACCTCGGGATAGGCCTTGGCGAACCGGGCGATCAGCTGTGGCAAACGTAACGCGAGGGTGGTTTCCAGCGTGCCGATTTCCATCACGCCTTTGGGATGGCCGTCATCGCGGGCAGCGCTGGAGGCGTCGGTCAGCAATTTCGATAAGCGCGCGGCAAAAGGCAGGATGCGGCGGCCGGCGGGCGTCACCTGCACGCCTTTGGCGCTGCGCTGGAACAACGCAACCCCGAGCTCGTCTTCCAGCGAGCGAATCCTCGAAGAAACATTCGACTGCACGGTGTTCAGTTCGGAGGCGGCCTTGTTCATGCTGCCGTGGCGCGCCACCGCGTCCACCACCTTGAGATCCGCTACATCCATCGACATCACCTATCTCAAAAAGTAATAGCCATTGCTATGGCTAACGCTACAAGGAGATTAGAGACGAGGTCCATTGAAGACAAGTGAAACGACGCTTTAGATTCACCAAAAACGATCAACGGAATCATTAATGATCATTTTACATGATCACCTGCCAGGCATAGGTTGAAGGGGCACAGATACCGCAGCCAGTGGCGGATCGAGTCTGAATCTGAGGCTGTGGAACAACAATAACGCAACCACTGCTACACGGAGTCAACGTGAATCATGCAACCGAGTCAGCCAGAATTCGCAACCACCCCCGGTACAAGGATTTGGTCTCACGGCAGCGACGGTTCGTCACCTGCCTGACCGCCGCAACCCTTGTCCCGTACTTCACGTTCATCCTCGTCGCCGCTTTCGCTCCCCAACTATTAGCGACGAAGGTTTCCGCCACCAGCATCATCAGCATCGGTTGGCCTTTGGGCGCGGTGTTCATCGTTGGGGCCTGGTTGTTTACCGGGCTCTATATTCATCGTGCCAACGGTGAATTCGATGACCTGACTGCAGAAATCCGCGCGGGGGCCATCGTATGAAACGCCTGCTTGTGAACCTCATCCTTCCGGTTCTGTTGTGCGTATTCGCCGCGCGCGCCATGGCCGGCGACGTCATCCAGAACGTCGAAAAACAACCGATCAACATCACGGCGATCAGCATGTTCCTGGTCTTCGTCGTGACGACCCTGGGCATCACCTATTGGGCCGCGTCCAAGACCAAATCCATGGACGATTTCTACACCGCCGGCGGTGGTATCAGCGGTTTCCAGAATGGCCTGGCACTGGCCGGTGACTACATGTCGGCGGCGGCGTTGCTGGGGGTCACCAGCATGATCTTCTTCAACGGCTTCGACGGTGTGCTGTATTCGATCAGCTTCTTTGTCGCCTGGCCACTGTTGTTGTTTCTGTTCGCCGAGCGCATCCGCAATCTGGGGCGTATCACCATTTCCGACATCGCCTCGTTTCGTCTCGACCAAAACCGCATCCGCACCCTGACCGCTTTCGGCTCGCTGACGGTGGTGTGCTTTTATCTGGTGGTGCAGATGGTGGGGGCAGGGCAGCTGATTCAGCTGTTGTTCGGCCTGCCTTACAACTATGCAGTGATTGCCGTCGGCCTGTTGATGGCGGTGTACGTGACGTTTGGTGGCATGGTTGCGACGACGTGGGTGCAGATCATCAAGGCCGGGTTGTTGCTGGTAGGCGGCACGCTGTTGGCCTTTCTGGCGCTGAGCAAGTTCGGCTTTTCCTTCGATCTGCTGTTCGAAAAAGCCGTGGCCGCGCACCACGATGGCGAACGGATTCTGCTGCCGAGCAAACTGGTGGCCGATCCGCTGTCGTTGATTTCGCTGGCATTGGGATTGGTGTTCGGCACGGCCGGGCTGCCGCACATCCTCATGCGCTTCTTTACCGTGCCGGACGCCAAGCAGGCGCGCAAATCGGTGTTCGTCGCCACGGGGTTCATTGGCTTTTTCTACCTGATTGTCGCGGTGCTGGGGTTGGCTGCCATTGTCATCGTCGGACAGGATCCGGCCTTCTACGAAGGCGGCAATCTGGCGGGTAAATTGATCGGCGGCGGCAACATGCCGGTGATGCACCTGGCCAAAGCCGTGGGTGGCGATCTGTTGCTTGGCTTCATTTCCGCCGTGGCATTCGCGACGATTCTGGCGGTGGTGTCCGGGCTGACCATGGCGGGCACATCGGCGATTTCCCATGACCTGTATGTGATGGTGGTCCGCAAGGGCAAAGCCGATGCCAGCGACGAGCGTCGCGTGTCGCGTATCGCTTCGGTGGGCATTGGTATCGTCGCGGTGGTGCTGGGGATTCTGTTCAAGGATCAGAACATCGCGTTCCTCGTGGCGCTGACGTTTGGCGTGGCCGCGTCGGTCAACTTCCCGATTCTGGTGCTCTCGATGTACTGGAAAGGGCTGACAACCCGCGGTGCGCTGATCGGCGGGGTCGCTGGTTTGGTGAGCGCGGTCGGGCTGGTCGTGCTCTCGCCGGCGGTGTGGGTCAAGGTGCTGGGCAATGCCGAAGCGATCTTTCCCTACGACTACCCGGCGATCATCTCGATGAACGTGGCGTTCCTGTTCACCTGGCTGGGCTCCATTACCGACCGCAGTCACGGTGCAGTGCTTGAGCGCGAGCGTTTCGACGACCAGTTGATCCGTGCCCAGACCGGGCTCGGGGCCGCCCAGGCGGTCAATCACTGAGATCGTCGCGGCGACTTTTCCCTTCCTGATTTGCGACCTCTGCAAAAGGAGTCAGCCATGCAACTTAGAGACAATGGCTTGAGATTTTCACCCATCACCGTGGCCTTGCACTGGGTCGTGGCGTTTTCCCTGCTGGCGATCTTCGGCCTGCAACTGTTGATCAATATCGCCGCCAGCGAAGCCCTGCAACTGCAACTCGGCAGGCTGCAAAACCTGGTGGGCCTGGTGCTGTTCCTCGTCTCGATCTATCGATTCTGGGCGCGGATCACTTCGTACCATCCACTGCCGGTGGGCACGCCGAATCCTATCGAAGTGATCATCAGCCGCTCGGTGGCGGTGTCGCTCGCCCTGGCGATGGTGCTGCTGCCGATTGCGGTCTGGGCTTCACGATGCGCAGCCGGTGAAGTGGTGGAATTGCCGGGTGGGTGGTGGATTCCGAGCATCCTGCCGGTCAATGAGTCACTCAAGCATGTGGTCGATGTGCTGTTCAACATCGGCGCCTCGGCGTTTCTCGCCGGGCTGGCGCTGCACATCTTCGGCGCGGTCAAAAATCACTTTCTCCTGAAGAACAACACGCTCAAGCGGATGCTGGGCAAACATGTGGAGCTGTGAGTCATGAACCAGGACAGACTTGATTTTGCCGGTAACGCCATTACCCGGCTCTGCGGCGTTCAGTACCCGATCTTCCTCGGCGGCATGGCGGCCATTTCCGGGCCGCAACTGGTGGCTGCCGTGGCCAATGCGGGGGGGATGGGGGTCCTTGGCGGCTTGCGTCTGCCGCCACTGACCTTGCGTCGCTGGATACAGGAAACCCGTGCCCTGACTGACCGACCTTTCGGCGTGAACCTGGTGCCGCAATTCGGTGGCCCGGATGTGTTCGAAGCGCAGTTCCAGGTGATCCTCCAGGAAAAGCCCAAACTGTTGTCGCTGTTTTATGCCGAGAAGTATGCCGCCGACATGATCCCCCGGGCCAAGGACGCCGGGCTGATCGTGATGGTGCAAGCGGGGTCGGTGGAACTGGCCAACATCGCCATTGCCCAGGGTGCGGACATCATCATCGCCCAGGGCAGTGAGAGTGGCGGGCATCTCAATCGCGGCACGATCGGCATCATGCCGTTGTTGACCTCGATCCTTGCGGTTTGCGAAGGCCGGCCGGTTCTGGCGGCGGGCGGCATCGCCCAGGGTGACGACGTCCGGGCGCTGATGTCGCTGGGTGCAAGCGGGGTGGTGGTGGGCACCGCGTTCATCGCCACCGATGAATCCAATGCCCATCCGCTGTACAAACAGAAAATCGTCGAGGCGACCACGGACGACACCGAGTACCGTACCGGTTACTCATTTGGCTGGACCTACGGCACACCCCATCGAGTGATTCCCAATCGGGATAAATGGAACCTGTTGCGTTTCATCGGCGGCGGCGCCCGGGCCATCGACAAGCCAAGGATGGCCGAGAAACTGTCGCTGTATGCGGGGCAGGGCGTGGGCAAGATCCACAGCGTTGTGCCGGCGGCGGAGCGCGTGGCGGAGTTGGCGCGGGGTTTGGAGCGGCTACCGGTCGCCGAGCTTGCCGTCACCGACCATGCCGCCACCGGGCGGTTCTTGCAGGAGCCGAGAAGGACGCTCGGCTGGCAGTAGCAGATTCAACATCACCGCTGACTGACGCAAAGCCTTCGCGAGCAGGCTCGCTCCTACACTGGATTTTTGCCAGGCACAAAATTTGTGTGCAGCGCAGATCCCCTGTGGGAGCCAGCCTGCTGGCGATGACGATGGCAAATCCAACATCACCGTTGACTGACCCCGCGCTATCGCGAGCAGGCTCGCTCCTACAGGTTTTGATTCACGCCACCGCCGGCCGGGCGATCTGTTGTTGCGCCAAGCCGATGAAGGCACTCATCGCCGAGGTGATCATCGTGTCATTACGGCGAATGAACACCGTGGAGACATTGGCGAATTCCGCTGGCAGTGTGTGACAGCGGATCGCATGGCGCACGCTGCAATTTTCTGCGATGGACTTGGGCAACAGGGTTACGCCCATTCCCGCGGCGACGCACGACAGGATGCCGTCGAGCGTACCCAGTTCCATGATCTGGTTCGGCACCAGGCCGACCTGATAAAACCAGTTCTCCAGCGTCGAGCGATAGAAGCACCCGGTGCGAAACACCAGCACGGTTTGCTGAGGCATTTTTTCGATGAGGGCGGGCAGGGTTTCAAACTGGTTGCTGCTGACCAGCACCAGTTCTTCGGTGAACACCTCTTCCTGGGCCAGCGCCGAATTCTGATGAAAGCCGCCGACAAACGCGCCATCGAGCCGATGCGCTTCAATCGCCTTGATCAACTCCACCGTGGTGCCCGTCAGCAGCGATAACTGCACGTCGGGAAACTGTTCGCGGTACTTGGTCAACACTTGCGGCAAGCGGATGGCGGCGGTGGTCTCCATCGAGCCCAATCGCAACAAGCCCGTCGGGCTGCCGGTGTCCATCAATGCGCTGCGGCTTTCCTCGGTCAGTTGCAGAATGCGCCGGGCGTAACCCAGGAAAGTTTCGCCCGCCGAGGTCAGTACCACGCCGGACTTCTTGCGGATGAACAGCTCGCGATTGAGCTCCGCTTCCAGCTCTTTGACGCGCATGGTGACGTTGGATTGCACCGTATTCACCTGCACAGCCGCGGCGGTGAAACTCCCCAGTTCAGCCACGGCGCAGAAAATCTTCAGCTGGCGCATTTCCATGATCGTTACCACCCATCATATAAAGTGATTGTGGACATATTTAATGATCACTTTACGAGCATTTCAGCGAATTAGTAAAGTGCTCGAAACGTTATGAAACGAGCGCAGTCCGCCGATGAAACTGACTTCAAACATTGATCATGTCTTCGCAGGAGGCTTGGCTGTCTTGCAGCCCGAAGGCCAGCAAACCGGCATCTACAAGCAACGCCGTGAAGGGCCGGTGCGTGTAGAGAGACAAGGGATTGTCGGCGATCAGCATGGTGACAGCCGCGTGCACGGCGGTCCGGAAAAAGCCGTTCATCAGTATGCGGCGCAACACTATGCGCGCTTGGCTGAAGCTTTCCCTGGCAGTGCCTCTGAGTTGAAGGCGGGAAGCCTCGGGGAAAACATCTCGGCACTCGGGCTGTGTGAGGTCAGCGTGCACATCGGTGATGTGTTCCAGGTCGGCAGCGCGGTGTTGCAGGTGTCGCAACCGCGCAGCCCTTGTTGGAAGATCAATCACCGGTTTGATGCTGAGCACATGTCGATGTTTGTCGCCAGGGAGCGCATCACTGGGTGGTATTACCGGGTCATTCAGCCGGGTGGGTTTGAGGCGGGGGACCGGATCGAGTTGCTTGAGCGGCACTCGGCGCGGTTTTCCATTGATGAGTTCTGGCAGGTGCAGTTGTCGCATCGGCCGGTGATTGATGATTTGCTGGCGTTGGCGGCTGCGCCGGGGCTGGCTGAGGATTGGCAGCGGCGTTTGTCGGAGCGGGCGAAGTATTTGCACAAACGTGCGGGTTGATGATTGATCTGACCGTTGCGGGCGTCGTCGATCCCTGTGGGCGCTGGCTTGCCAGCGATGGCGGTCTGTCTGCCGATGTGATTTTGCGGGTGTGCGCGGTTTACTGTGGGAGCCAGCCTGCTGGCGATTGCTTTGTTTTGGGCGACGGGGATTTTTGATTGAGTGCATATCCGTTGCTGCGGTAATGGCCATCTAGGATCTCCCGTGCGGGCACGGCCCCTGTGGGAGCTGGCTTGCCAGCGATGGCGGTCTGCCTGTCGATGTGATTTTG
>NZ_RCOE01000129.1:22076-33350 GCF_004321495.1 Pseudomonas sp. Sample_10 | reverse complement strand
ACGATCATTCGCGGAGCATCCTTTACACGATCGTTCCCCACGCTCTGCGTGGGAATGCAGCCCGGGACGCTCCGCGTCCCATCCAGAGCCGAACGCGGAGCGTCCGTTGAGGCGTTACCACGCAGAGCGTGGGAACGATCATTCGCAGAGCTTTCAGATTTCGCGCCACATATGGATCTTGTCGAAGTACTCCTCGCCAACCCGCACGGCCATTGGCTCAAGGCCGAACTGGATGAAGCCGCAGCGTTGGTACAAATTGAACGCCGCCTCATTGCCGGCCGTGACCGTCAGTTTGATCAGCCTGAGTTCGCGATGGCATCGCCCCTCGGCCAGAACCGCCTCCACCAATTGCATGCCGAGCCCTCGCCGGCGCACATTGGCGGACACGTACATGCCAAACAGCGTCGCCTTGTGCCGGGCCTTTTCCCGTGGTTCGAACGCCAGCCCGACAATGCCCGCCAACTTGCCCTCTTCGAACGCCCCCAGCACCACATCGAGCTTGCTGGTCAGACGCGATTCCCACCAGCTCAATGGCATCGCCGCACGTTCGCGTACGCTCGAAGTGAAGGCTTGCGGATGCAGGTCATAGGCTTCGAGCATCAACGCCCGATAGTCCAGTGCGTGGCTGGTATCCAGCCGTTCGATCCACATGTTCAGGCCATCCGCTTTTGCTCAAGCATCAAGCGCAGCGCCAGTGCCGACAGCACGAAGCCCATGAAGTAACGTTGCATCGCCAGCCATGTCGGGTTGTTGACAAACCACGAGGCAATGCCCGCCGCGAACACGGCGATCATCAGGTTGACGCAGAAACTGACGCTGATCTGGGTCAGGCCAAGGACGATGCTTTGGGTGAACACAGAACCGTGTTCCGGGGTGATGAACTGAGGAAAAACCGAGAGATAAAAAACCGCGATCTTCGGATTCAGCGCGCTGGTCAGAAACCCCATGGTGATCAGTTTGCGCGCAGAGTCCGGCGGCAACTGCCGGGCCTCGAACGGCGAGCGCGCACCGGGTTTGACCGCCTGCCAGGCCAGCCATAACAGGTACAGCGCGCCGGCCCACTTCAGCACTTCATAAGCCATCGGTACCGCGAGGAACACGGCGGTCAGACCGGCCGCCGCCGCAAACAGATGGACGAAAAAACCCGCGACCACGCCGAGCAACGACGTCACCCCCGCCGCGCGTCCCTGGCAGATCGAGCGGGAGATCAGATAGATCATGTTGGGCCCCGGCGTCAGCACCATCAACAGAGCGGCGGCGGCAAAGATCAGCAAGTCCTGAAGCGGGATCATGGGCGAAGTCCTTTGCGTAAATGATCAGGCGATCGCGGTCAGCGAAGCTCGATAAAACGGCAGGATCAGGTCGCGTGTCAATGGCGCCAGGATGACATCGCCGTCGGTGGCCGGATCGATCCACAGCACTTCTTCGATCTCGGCCGCCGGGGTGACCTCTGCATCGATGGTCAGCAGAAATATCTCAGCCTTTACGACACATCCCGGTTCATTGGCGGCAGGCGCCGAGAACTGCCCGAGGAACGTGGCGTGCGCCGGATCGATGAGCAGACCCAGTTCTTCTTCCAGTTCACGGGCCAGCGCGTTGACGGGTTGCTCTTGGGCTTCGATCTTGCCCCCCGGTTGCATGAACGCCTGGGTACCGCGCTTGCGCACCAGAAGGGTTCGACCGTCGGGACCGATCAGCAGGGCGGCGGCGATGTGGATAAGTGTCGACATGAACAAAAGGCCTTTGACTCAAAAACGGCAAGGATCACATGTCCGCCATTCGTGAGCAAAGGCCTCGCCTTATGCGGCTTCCTGGAAATCCATCTCCGGCGGCTGTCGACGGAACCCACCGGTCAGCAACGCCAGGTACACCACACCGATCGCCAGCCAGCTCAGCCCCAGGTAGATGGCGAGGTGATCGAGGCTGACCATCAGCCACAAATCCGCCGCCAGGCCGATAAACGGGAACAGCAGGAACGACAAGAATTGGCGCAGGCCTTTTTTCTCGCCGCCGATCCAGTAATGGAAAATCACCGACAGGTTTACCAGGCTGAACGCCAGGAATGCGCCGAAGTTGATGAAGGAAGTCGAGGTGGTAACGTCCAGCTTCAATGCCAGCAAAGCCACCACTGCGCAGAGCAGGATGCTGTTGATCGGTGTGCCGAAGCGCTGGTGCAAGGTGCCGAAAAACGACTTGGGCAACACGCCGTCACGGCCCATGGCATACAGCAGGCGCGAACCACTGGCTTGCGCCGACAGGCCCGAGGCGAACTGGCCGACGATCAGGCCGATCAGAAAGATCGACACGAACAGGTCGCCGCCGATATTGCGGGCGATCTCGTAGGCAGCCGAGTCGACACTGTTGAACTGGAACGACGGATGGGCGATCTGCACGAAGTACGACACGCCGACGACAATCAGGCCGCCGATCAGGGTGATCAGCATGATTGCCCGCGGGATGGTGCGGCGTGGGTCACGGGTTTCTTCGGTCAGGGTGCTGACCGCGTCGAAACCGAGGAACGAATAACAGGCGATGGCCGCGCCACTCATGATCAACGGCATTTGCATGTCGCCATTGAAGAACGGCTTGATCGACCACAACGGTGTGCTCGCATCGCCACCGACGTAGTGCACACACAGTGCGACGAAAGCGATCAGCACCAGAAACTGCACCAGCATCAGCAAGGCGTTAATGCCGTTGGCCAGCTTCAGGCCGACGATGTTGATGGCGCTGGTGATGCCGATGAATGCAAGCACCCAGAGCCACTGCGGCACCGCCGGGAACGCGGAATTGAGGTAGGCCGCGCCGATCAGCCAGATCGCCATCGGCAAGAACAGATAATCGAGCAGCACCGCCCAACCGGCGATGAACCCGAGTTTCGGGCTGATGGCCTTGCGCACATAGCTGTAGGCCGAGCCAGCCACCGGGAACGCCGAGGCCATGCGCCCGTAGCTCATGGCGGTGAAAAACATCGCCGCCAGCGCCGCGAGGTACGCGGCCGGTACCATGCCGGCGGTGGATTGAGCGAGGATGCCAAAGGTGCCGAGCACAATGATCGGCGTCATGTAGGCGATGCCAAACAGCACCACCGACCCTAATGACAGGGTGCGTTGCAAACGAGCCATGAGCGACTACTCCGGAATTTTATTGGATTTATGGCAGAGCCGAATTCGGCGCAATGATCGTTCCCACGCTCCGCGTGGGAATGCAGCCCGGGACGCTCCGCGCCCCCTCCAGAGCCGAACGCGGAGCGTCCGTTGATGCATTCCCACGCAGAGCGTGGGAACGATCGGGTTAACGGTTATCGAGAAGGAATCAGCAGCTCGCGCAATCCGCAAGCATGCTCGACCATTTCCCCCGGCAACTTCAGCCGCTGATCATCCAGGTAGCGATAATCCTGCCGCGCCGCCGTCAAGCGGTTCAGGTCCAGCTCAACCGCAAACTGCCCTTCCTCACGGCCAGCTTCGAACAACAGCGTGCCCAGGGGATCGACCAGCGCGCTGCCACCGGCGAACAGCAAGCCGCCATCGCCCTCTTCCACACGGTTGACCATCAGCGCGAACGCCTGGTTTTCCTGGGCGCGAGCCATGATGGCGGTGCGGTGCGTCGGGCCGTAGGGGTCCATGTTGCCGTTGGTCACCAGCAGCAACTCGGCACCGAGTTGCGCCAGGGCGCGGGCGCTTTCAGGGAACTCAATGTCGTAGCAAATCAGCAGGCCAACGCGCACACCGTTCCACAGGCAAGTGGCGTAGCGGTCGCCGGCCTCGAACACGCCGCGATCCGACGCCCACAGGTGCGTCTTGCGGTACTTCAAGGCGATGCCTTCGGGGGTGATCAGCAGCGTGGTGTTGTAGAAACGATCGTTGTCGCGCTCGGCGGTACCGACGACCACAGCAATATTGCGTTCACGGGCGGCGGCGACAATGGCGCTGACGGTGGGGCCGTCCAAGGGTTCGGCAACTTGAGCCACGGACTCGGCCGATGGAAAGCCCATCAAGTGGCTTTCAGGGAACATGATCAGTTGCGTGTCGGCGGCGCAAGCGTTGATTGCCGTCAGGGCGCGTTCGAGGTTGTAAGCCGTGTCGTTGTCACGGCCCGCCAGTTGGGCGAGTTCGACCTTCATGGGTAGTCCTTGTTCTAAGGCCGGGCTGGGAGAAAGATTGCCCGGTCGCTGTCTGTGCGCCAGTATGCGCAGCAAGCGAGCGGCCGGGAAATCACGCCGCTGGGGTAACACGATAGGGGTAGATGCATGGCACTCTCGTTGGACGACATCGCCTGGCACCGCTCGGTGGGGCAATTGATCGACGCCCTGGACAAGCCCAATTTCTGGACGCAGCTGGTCCGCTTGCTGGATCAGTACGTGCCCTGCGACAGCTGGGTCGCGCTGCTGTTCAGCGCCGACCGGCATCCACAAGTGTTCGCCGAATCGCCGGGTGTCGATGGAGGCCCCGACCCGTTGTTCCAGGATTACCTGCGCGGTTTGTACCTGCTCGATCCGTTCTACATCGCCTGCCGCGAACAATCGCGCACCGGTTTGTATCGCCTGTCGGAAGTGGCGCCGGAGCATTTCGAACTCACCGAGTACTATCAACGATACTTTCGTGTGAATGTCGTGGCCGACGAAATACAGTTTAATTGCCAGCTCGAAGGCGACCGCACGCTGTGCCTGTCACTGGGCAGCCAGCAACGTTTCAGCGCCGGACAGATTGCCTTGCTGTCGTTGATCCAGCCGTGGGTGCTCGGGTTGTTGCGTCAGCGCCTGCCCTACGAGATCAACGAAACGGTGGCTCTCGCCCCGACGCCGGTACAGGGCGATTGGCGGGTGCAGCTCGAAGCGTCGGTGCAGCAACTCAAGGGCGCGCAACTGACCGCCCGGGAGCTGGATGTCGGACGCTTGATGCTCAGTGGCTGCTCCAGCAAGGAAATCGCCCGCAAACTGGAAATTTCCATCGAGACCGTGAAAGTCCATAAGAAACACATGTACAGCAAGCTGGGGATCAAGTCCCAGTCGGAGCTGTTTTCGATTTTTCTCCAGGCACAAAATGCCTGATAACCCCTGCATTGCAGGACACCTGTGGCGAGGGAGCTTGCTCCCGCTGGACCGCGAAGCGGTCCCAAAACCAACACCGCAATCAGTCAGACAAAATCCATCAACAGGTTTTGCGGCTGCTGCGCAACCGAGCGGGAGCGAGCTCCCTCGCCACAAATGCGCCGTTGCCACCGAATAATTGAGTCCGAACCCAAGGAAACCGTATGAGCCTGTCACTCCTGAGCCGCTACGCCTTCTTTGCCGTCTGCGTGATCTTCACCCTCGCCAGCCTGCCTTTCCTCGAACACGACTGGCTCTGGCCGATCACTGCGGTCACGGGCGTGCTCAGCCTGATCGGCCTGTTCGACCTGCTGCAAAGCCCCCATGCAGTGCGCCGCAATTACCCGATCCTCGGCAATATCCGCTATCTGGTCGAAGGCATTCGCCCGGAAATCCGCCAGTACCTGCTCGAATCCGACAGCGATGCCCTGCCCTTCTCCCGCGCCCAGCGTTCGCTGGTCTATTCCCGGGCCAAGAATGAAAGCGCCGACAAACCGTTCGGCACCCTGATCGACGTCTATCAATCGGGCTTCGAGTTCATCGGCCACTCCATGCGCCCGGCACCGTTGAGCGACCCGATCGGGTTTCGCGTGACCGTCGGCGGCCCGCAGTGCACCCAGCCGTATTCCGCGTCGGTGTTCAACATCTCGGCCATGAGTTTCGGTTCGCTCAGCGCCAACGCCATCCGTGCGTTGAACCAGGGCGCCAAACTCGGCAACTTCGCCCATGACACCGGTGAGGGCAGCATCAGCCCCTATCATCGCGAACACGGCGGCGACCTGACCTGGGAACTGGGCAGCGGCTACTTCGGTTGCCGCACCAGCGACGGCCGCTTCGACCCGGAACGCTTCGCCGCACAGGCGCAAACACCGCAAGTACGGATGATCGAAATCAAGATGAGCCAGGGCGCCAAACCCGGTCACGGCGGAATCTTGCCCAAGCACAAGGTCACCCGGGAAATCGCCGAAACCCGCGGCATCCTGATGGGTGAAGACTGCATCTCGCCGTCTCGCCACAGTGCGTTTTCCACGCCGATCGAATTGATGCATTTCATCCAGCAATTGCGTGAGCTGTCCGGCGGCAAACCGGTGGGCTTCAAGTTCTGCCTGGGGCATCCGTGGGAGTTCATGGGTATTGCCAAGGCGATGCTGGAAACCGGCATTCTCCCGGACTTCATCGTCGTCGATGGCAAGGAAGGCGGCACCGGCGCGGCGCCCGTGGAATTCACCGATCACATCGGCGTGCCGATGCGTGAAGGTCTGCTGTTCGTACACAACACGCTGGTCGGCCTGAATCTGCGGGACAAGATCAAACTCGGCGCCAGCGGCAAGATCGTCAGCGCTTTCGACATCGCCAGCGTGTTGGCCATCGGTGCCGACTGGGCCAACTCGGCACGCGGTTTCATGTTCGCCATCGGCTGCATCCAGTCGCAAAGCTGCCATACCAACAAATGCCCGACCGGTGTCGCGACTCAGGACGCCCTGCGTCAGCGCGCGCTGGTGGTGCCGGACAAGGCCCAGCGCGTCTACAACTTCCACCGCAACACCCTCAAGGGCCTGGCCGAAATGCTCGCTGCGGCCGGTCTCGAACATCCGTCGCAATTGTCGGCCAAGCACCTGGTACGGCGCATGTCGGCGACCGAAATCAAGTTGTTCTCGCAACTGCATGTGTTCCTCAAACCCGGTGAGTTGCTGACCGGCGAAGTGAATGGCGAGTTCTATTCGCGGATGTGGCAGATGGCGCGGGCGGACAGTTTCGAGCCCAATGAGATTGCGGCGGCCTGACGCCGATAGTGCGGCGCTGAAGATTTGGGATGACTTCAGCGTCCGCCGTCCAGAATGAACAGGCGAGCTTCGGCTTCATTCCCTTTGACCGTCAGCGTCTGCTTCCAGTCCTTGGGGAATGTCACTACGTCCTCGGGCCTGGGCTTGCCCGTCACCCACCAGATTCTTTTGGCGACGGGTTTCAAGGTCGATACATTGCTGAAAAAAATCCAGTCCAGACGCTGCGGAATGAGGCGCCAGCCGCCATAGTCGTAAGGCCCCTGCGGCGTCCCGTCCGGCGAACGGGAGATGTAGAGCCTTGGCTGGATACCCGTGGCGTTGTAGTAAGTGAAAGGCAGATACCAGAACAGACCATCGACCACGATCTCATCGCCCGCCTGGGCCTGGCGATTGATGCCCTCTGCCACCGAATCCAGCCAGGCCAACTTGCGAACGTCGGTACCATTCAAACCGTCCTCCTGTGCATAGACCTTCAGTGCGCCATGCACCTCGGCGGCTAGAAACAGACTCAGACAGAGGTAAGCCATCAGCGGCCGCTGTTTTGCCAGTCCATCCAGGGCGAGCGCCGCAAGCAGAGGCAAGCCGAGTGCGGCAAACACCAGGTAACGCGTGACGAACACCGGAATGATCAAGGACACCAGAAAAACCGCGATGGCCGGCACAAAGAAATAAGCCATCAACAGGAACGTCGAGCGGCGATCAGCACGCCCGTACCGCAATGCCAGGACACAACAGGCGAGCATCAATGCCGTGACCAGCACCGCCCACCACAACCCGCCACCGGTCGCCGACACCATCATGATGCAGCGCGAAACAAGCCCCGGCAGCATCTCCCAGGTTGTGGGTGCCACCCACTCGAGCCCATCCATACGTCTGAGCTGATCAATGAGATTGGGCAACCAGGGCAGGTAGAGCGCGACTATCGCGACATTGGCCATCAGCCATTTTCGAATGGGCAACGCCGCCGGCTCACCATCCCCGAATCCCGACCAGTACAGCCAATGTACTAACACACACAGCGCGGCAAAGTAGTGGGTGTAAAACGCCGCAGCCATCAGCAGGACATAGGCAATCGCGTAGAGCCGCGCTTGCGGCTGCCGGCTCCAGCACACCAAAGCGACCGTCGCCGCCATCAGCCAAAAGCCGAGCAAGGTGTACATGCGCACTTCCTGGCTATAGCGAAGCGAGAGCGGCAACAGCACCAGCATCAGTCCGGCAAAGATCGTCGCTCTGCGCGTCGCGACGAGGCTCATCAGTTTGAGGCAAAGCATCAGCGCCCCCACGTCCGCCACCGCACTCAGCCCGCGCAAGGAAATCACGCTGTGACCAAACAACAGCACCCAGTAATGCAGAATCACATAATAGAGCGGCGGGTGAACGTCATGGGCCGTTGCGGCCCAGATCAGCGCCGGCGAGCGCTCACTCAGCAACACACTGAAGGCTTCGTCATACCAGATCACCGGAACAGACATCCCGTGGAACCTGAACAACAGGGCCAGCATAACCAATGCCATCAATCCCGCACGGTACAGCCGCTGCTGGCTCACAGGCATCTCAGCCACCTGCGTTATCGTGCTCACAGGCTTTTGGTCATCGCGGGGTTTTCTGTCGTCTTGTGGGTACTTTTTACGATGTCCTTGATGACATACCGCGGCCGATGCTTGGCCTCGATGTAGATCCGCCCGATGTACTCGCCGAGGATGCCGATGCCGATCAGTTGCACGCCTCCAAGGAACAGAATGGCGGTCATCAAAGAGGGGTAACCGGGGACGCTGTTGCCGTAGACAATCTTGTCCAGCACCATGTACACCGCGTACAGCACAGCGAACAATGACACAAGACCACCGACATAGGTCCAGAGCCGCAACGGCACGGTGCTGAACGACGTGACCCCTTCCAGCGCCAGATTCCACAGTTTCCAGCCATTGAATTTACTGTTGCCCGCTACTCGCGGGGCGCGCTCGTAGCTGACTACAACGGTGTTGAAGCCGGCCCAGGACAGCACGCCTTTCATGAACAATTGATGCTCGGGCAACGCGCGAATCACATCGACCACCTTGCGGTCCATGAGGCGGAAATCTCCGACGTTCTCTTCGATGCGCGTGTACGAAATGCGATTCAACAGGTGGTAGAACAGCGACGCACTGTGCCGCTTCAAATAGCTGTCAGACCGTCGATCGCGACGCTTGGCCAACACCACATCGGCGCCCTTTTGCCATTGTTCGATGAGCAACGGGATCACGCTGATCGGGTCCTGCAGGTCGACGTCCATCGGGATCACCGCATCACCGGTGGCATGCTCCAGACCGGCGAACAGTGCCGGCTCCTTGCCGAAGTTGCGGGAGAAATTGATCAGCATCACCTGATCATCCGACTCTGCCAGGGCTGCGGCCTGCTCAGCAGTGCGGTCGGAACTGCCATCGTTGATGAAGACGATTTCGACGTCGATATCGCCCAGTCTCAATTCACGGCGCACCGCCTGATAAAACAGGTTGATCGACTGCTCTTCGTTGAACACCGGGACGATCAGCGAGACCTTCATACGCCACGCTCGCGGAACACCACGTACTTGGAAAACAGGAAACCGAGCACCAGGCTCAACGCGGAAAACAGCGCCACGGTCAGCAAACCATGCAGTCGCCACACATCACCGGCATGACCGACGCCGTAACTCAACGCGCCCATCGCTGCCATGAACAGCAGATAACCGCCAACCGACAGCTTGCTGTCAAAGGTGTAGAGCCCATTCATGTAAAAGGAAAACGAGGCGGCCACGCAAAACGCCACCAGATTGCTGACCGCCTGGCTGAACCCGGCAGCCACGCTGAGCAGGAAAAAGATCTGCCAGTGAATCAGGGTGTTGGCGACCCCGATCACCGTGTAGCTGGAAAACCCACGCCACAGACGTCTCATGCTGACGATCCTTTGCTGGAACCCGTTGCGACTCATATGTATTGGAGCTTGTCTACTGTCAGAATTCGCAGGTTGTCGCACCTTTCAGACCAGCGGTTACCCCCTCGGCCCCGGCCAGGAGACATTCCGAAATACCCCGACTTTGCAATTGAGGGCGAATCAGTCCACCCTGCGCGCCGCCGATGAGCGGCAGTTAAACTCTGTCGCCCCGACCACTCCTTTGTTCAACACCCCATTTACGAGCCTGCCGTCATGACGTTAGTGCGCGATCACCGGATCGACTTTTTTCGCGGTCTGGCACTGATCTTCATCTTTTGGGATCACGTGCCCCACAACCCTTTGGGTCAAATTACCCTGCGCAACTTCGGCTTCAGCGATGCCGCCGAGGTCTTCGTGTTTCTCGCTGGTTACGCGGCGGTGCTGGCCTACGGCAAAATCCTGGCGCGCGAAGGCTTTTTGATTGCCTGCGTGAAAATCCTGCGCCGTGCCTGGGTGCTGTACGTGGTGCATATTTTTTTGCTGGCGATGCTGATGGGCATCGTGTTCTTCGCCAACAGCCACGTGGAAACCCGCGACCTGGTCGAAGAAATGGGCATGCACCACTTCATCAGCGACCCGCAGCAGGCCCTGATCGATGAGCTGCTGTTGCGCTTCAAACCGAACCTGATGGACCCGTTGCCGCTGTACATTGTGCTGCTGGCGGGTTTGCCGCTGGTCCTGCCGATACTGGTGCGCAAGACCTGGGTGGTGGTGGCGATGTCAGTCGCGTTGTACCTGATGGTGCCGTTGGCAGACTGGAACCTGGCTGCCATCAAGGATGGGGTGTGGTACTTCAACCCTGTTGCCTGGCAATTGCTGTTTGTCCTCGGTGGCGCCGCGGCCATTCACTCCCAACGCCCGCGCGAGTCCGACAGCCGACCGCTGTGGCGCCAGCCGTTGTTCATGAGCGCGGCGCTGTACGTAATGGCCGCCGGGGTGCTGACCGTCCTGTGGCGCTGGCCGTACCTCCACGACGCCTTGCTGCCGTCGAGCTTGAGCAATCTGCTGTACCCGATCAGCAAGACCAACCTGTCGCCCCAGCGTTTGTTGCACTTCCTGGCGCTGGCGTATGTCACCGCGAAACTGCTGCCCGACACGGGATGGACGCAAAACTGGCTGGCGCAGCAAAGCTGTCGCATGGGCCGTTTTTCATTGGAGATTTTCTGCCTGGGCGTATTGCTCGCGCCGCTGGCGGACATGATCAATGCGCTGACGGACGACGCGTTCGCCATGCAGATTTTCACCGCGCTGGCGGGTGCCGGGTTGATGGCTTTGCTGGCGGTTTGGCTGGAGTTCAACAAACGGCTGAATCAGACGCTTGTTCCCGCTGGGCTGCGCAGCAGTCCCCTTTAGGGCCGCTTCGCAGCCCAGCGGGACGGTGCGGCGATCCGACGAGCTCCCTCGCCACAAGGGTTTGCAGTAAGGGTGCTGCGTCAGGCAGGCCGTCTT